>JASLKK010000003.1:0-124155 GCA_030747595.1 Acidimicrobiales bacterium
AAAACGGTGGGAGGCCGGGCCCTTGTGGGCCCGGCCTCCGGTCACCGTGTCCCGTTGCCTGCCCCTCAGAGAGGGACCGGATCCGGGATCAAACGTTTAGGCCGTTCAGCCAGCAGCCTCAGCGATCCACGCATCAACGTGAGCCGCGTTCTCAGCCATCCAGCCAGTCGCCAGTTCAGCGACATGGGCCTGGGAACCGTCACCATCGGTCTGGTCGACCTGCAGGAACGAAATGTCCAGGATCGACGGCTTGATCAACGGGAACAGCTTCCGCAAGAACCCATCAGTGCCATCGAGCATGTCGGTACGGGCCGACACCTGAATGTCAGCAGCCGACCAACCCAACTGGCAGGGCTGGGTGCACATGTCGGCACCGAAGGCCGTGAAGCCCTCTTCCTGCTGGTGGTTCTCGCCACCCTCCTTGCCCAACGGGTTGGACTCGTCAAGAACCGCCTCAACAGACAGCCACAACACGTTGTCACCAGGCACCAGCACCGTCAGGTACGAAGCAGGCGACCACGTGTACAAGATCCCCGGCTCACCGGCATTGACGCGGTTCACCATCTCGGCGAACAAGGCGTCGTACTCGGCCTTGGTCTCCTCCATGTTGTCCCACGGCTCACTGCCGTTACCCCAGGCGATCTGGTTCTCGATGATGTCGTCACAGGTCCACGACTCCGGGCAACCAAGGATCTCGCCCTTGCCGTTGCCATCAGAATCGAACTGCGACCACAACGACTCGTCACGGTTGATCTGATCAATCGTCGAGATGTTGTTGTCCTCAGCCCAGGTCTTGGTCACCAGGAAGCCCTGGACACCAGAGTCCTGGAACAGACCCGGCACAGCCTCAACGTGGTCACCCACGAGGCTGCCGTCAGACAACTCGTTTTCGAACCACGAGAAGTGACCCGGGTACCAAGAGTTGGCCCAGAAGTCACACGAACCCTCAGCCATTGCCGTATAGGCATTGGACGGGCCCAACTCGATGACCGACGGATCAGAGATCTCGTAGCCAGCCTGCTGAAGGACCTGACGCACGATCTCGGCCTGGATGTAACCAGACGCCCAGTTCGCACGACACATCGTCAACGACACACCATCACCAGGCAGCGCCGCCGCGTCCTCGGCGTAGGCGCCGTCACCGATGTCGTCGTAGGTGACCGTGAATGCGGTACCGAAGTACTTGCCGTTCAGTGCAGCGAGAGTGCCGTCGTCCTTCATGGACTGGATGGCCTCGTTGAACGGAGCCACGAGGTCACTGCCTTCAGTGAAGGCCCAGCCCAGCGGATCCGACTGCAGGGGATCGGGGAGCATGTCCACAGAATCTGCGTTCTCACCCTGGTAGCCCTGACCGGCCACGTCGTCCATGATCACGGCGCACACGTCACCGGTGATCAGGGCCTGCACGGCAAAGGCGAATGACTCGAATGCCACGATCCGGTCCTCGCCGACTACGTCCACTGAAAGGTCGTAGTTGGTGGTTCCGGTCTGCGAACCGACGTTGCAGTTCGCAGCCTCGAGGTCGCCACGAGAGCCGATCTCCGAGTTGCCCTTGGCCACAAGGATCTTCTGGTCAGTGCTGATGAAGCTGATCGAGAAGTCCACGACCTTGTCACGCTCTTCGGTGATCGTGATACCGCCACCGGCCATGTCGAACTGGCCCTCGCCTGTGGCGATGATCGTGGCGTCCCAGCCAAACTCCTGGAAGCTCGGAACGCAGTTCAGTCGTGCACAGACCTCGTCCATGGCGTCGTAGTCCCAACCCATAGCCACACCGGTGTCAGCCGGGATGTAGGCGAACGGCAGGTAGGCGTTGTCCACCGCGATGGTGACGACGCGGCCGCCCAGGTCGGGCAGAACCACTGCCCGCTCACCGGGCACCTCGGGCACGCTGATGGCGCCGCTAACGACCTTTGCCTTGAGGGAGTCAAGATCCCCGGCAATGTCGTCTACGAAACCACCACTTGTGGCGTAACCAACTCCGTCGTTGGAGAGGTTGAACATGACCGCTCCGCCCTGGAATGTGCCTTCACCCTGAGCCTTAATGGTGTCGAACACGGATACGTCCATGTTCTTCATCATCGAGGTCAGGAGGTATTCCTTGACCGAGTCATCGACCACGTTGTACTGGTCAGAGTCCACGCCAATGGCCCAGACCTTCGAACCTGAGTCCTCGGTATGGGACTTTGTGGCCTCGAAGACACCGAATCCGGTTCCACCAGCGGCCTGGTAGATGATGTCGGCACCCTTTTCGTACATCGACAGTGCGATCTCGCGGCCCCGGTCAGGAGCGTTGAATCCGTCGAAGTCCGGTGGTTCGGTGACGTACTCGACCAGGACTGTTGCGTCCGGGTTGGTCTGCGCGACACCGGCGGCGAAACCAGCCTCAAACTTGTTGATCAGTGGGAAGTTCACGCCACCGATGAATCCAATGACGTTGGCGCTGGTCTTCATACCCGCTGCCGCACCCACGAGGAACGAACCTTCGTGTTCGGCATAGAGCAGAGAGGCCACGTTCGACGCATCCACGAAGCCATCGATGATGGCGAAGTTCGTGTCCGGGTATTCGGCCGACACCTCGGCCATCGAGGAGTCGAACAGCCAGCCAACACCAATCACCAGATCGTTGGATTCAGCCATCAGGCGGAGTAGTTCTGCCCTATTCGAGCCATCAGAGTTGGGCGAGGCGTCGGAGATGTTGGCTCCGAGCTCGTTGGCCGCCTTCTCTAGACCTGCATAGGCCATGTCGTTGAATGACCCATCTCCGCGGCCACCGATATCGAAGACCAGTCCCACATTGACCGGTTCGTCCGGCGGTGCCGGAGCCTCGGTGGCTGCCGGTGCAGCAGTCGCAGCGGGTGCCGCGGTGGTCGCCGCTGGTGCGGCATCGTCGCTGTCGCTACCGCACGCCGAGACAACTAGGGCAAACCCCAGCATCACAGCGAGCAGGCTGGTAAATCGCTTACTCATGAACCCCTCCGGTCCCTTGTCGCATCGTTGCGCTGCGCGACGACCCATGGTCACCCGCAGGACAGATGACGGTACTCCCTCCTGTGACCGAACGCACATGAAACTGATCGGGTCGGTGAGGTACGGGCGATTCCGGTCAGCGGGAATGGTCCAGGAGGCCGAGTTCAGGACCGAGCACCGGCGACCGTCACGGTGGTGACGATGCCGCTGCTGGCCTGCTGGGTCAGGGCGGCGGAGACCGGTACCGCAACGACATCGTCTAGGTGGGCGGCGATTTCGGACACCAGACGTTCGGCGAAGATGCTGCGACTGTCAAAGGTCCGCAGGTAAAGCTTGAGCGACTTGTACTCGATGTCGATCGTGTAGAAGTCCGGCCAATTGGTGACCGGTCACGTTGAAGCGAGCTTCGAGAAGACGAAGTGCACCAGATCGAGCGAGCCCCTGGCTCTATCCCTTGGCGGGGAAGGCCTCGAACTGACTGCTGGGAAAGGCGTCGGGACGGCAGAGAACCGGCTCGTCAAGGGACGCCATGACGGGGTTCGTCAGCTGTTGCGACCCAGATTGGGTTTGCGACCGTGGTTGGCTTTCTTACGGCGGACGTTGGCCTTCGCCCTGCTGGTGCGCTTTGACATGTCGGTCAGGGTAGCGGCGGCCATCACCGGATCCGCAGGGCTGATCCAGTCAGACCGCCGGGCCTCGGTCACACAGCCGTCGGCCGTCCGGCCGTCGGACCTAGCCTGATCCGACCAGAGGACACGTCGGAGCCGGAGGCCCCAAGTGGAACGGTTCGGATTCGTGGGGCTACCCAACGCGGGAAAGTCATCGCTGTACAACGCACTGGCTGGAGGCGGCGCCCTGGCCGCCCCTTACGCATTCGCCACCACTGACCCGAATATCGGCGTGGCCAAGGTCCCCGACGTTCGTCTTGACCGTCTGGCCGAGATGAGTTCCTCGAAGAAGGTCGTCCCAACCAGCGTGGAGTTCGCCGACATTGGCGGCTTGGTCGAGGGGGCATCCCAGGGTGAGGGCCTGGGCAACAAGTTCCTGGCCGGCATTCGCGAGGTCGACGCCATCGTGTTCGTCCTGCGAGCCTTTCGCGATGCCGACGTGCCGGGCCCGAGCGACCCACTGGAACACCTCCGCGTCGTCGAGGTGGAGCTGGCTCTCGCCGACCTCGAAACCACCGAGAAGCAACTCGACAAGGTGCGCCGTGCCGCCAAGGGTGATCCGTCCCTAGGCCCGGCCCTGGCGGCCCTCGGCAAGGCCGTGGACCAGCTCGGTGAGGGCGTGCCCCTATACCGCAGCGACCTTTCGGCCGATGACCGGACGGCGCTACGGCCGTTCTTCCTCCTCACTGACAAGCCGGTCCTGGCCGTGGTGAACCTCGACGAGGAGCAGGTCATGGATCCTGACCCGGTACTGGCGCCGGTCTGCGCCGAACTCGAGGGTGCGTCGAGCACCGCTGGTCCCGGAGGAGCGGAAGCCGACGCACAGGTCGTAGGAATGTGCGTGCAACTCGAGGCCGAGGCTGCCCTTCTACCTGAGGCCGACCGAGTCGAGATGCTTGAGGGGCTGGGACTGGGTGAGGGTGCGCTGCCCGTGTTCGTCCGGGCCGCCTACCACCTGCTCGGTCTGCGGACGTACTTCACGACCGGTGAGAAGGAGAGCCGGGCCTGGACCTTCCGGGCCGGCTCGTCAGCCCCCGAGTGCGCCGGTCGAATCCACACCGACTTTCAACGAGGCTTCATCCGGGCCGAGACCATCCGGTGGGACACGCTGCTAGATAAGGGTTCGTGGTCCGGGGCACGGGATTCCGGGCTGGTTCGTAGCGAGGGCAAGGACTACTTCCCCGAGGACGGCGACGTGATGGAGTTCCGTTTCAACGTCTGATAGGAGCGAGGCCCGCCCTCGGTCGTCGGTCGGGACGTACGCTCAGTGCCATGCCATGGTTGGTTCGATGCGATGGCAATCCCGTGGATCAGGAGACGAGTCGATGACTGGCCGGCTGGTACCGGGCCGACTGATGCTGGTGGCCACTCCGATCGGCAACCTCGGCGACCTGTCGCCACGGGCCGTCGAAGCGTTGGCTAGCGCCGACCTGGTGGCCTGTGAGGACACCCGGCGGACCGGTCGACTGCTCCAGCACGCCGGAATCACCGGAAGCGACCTCCTCCGCCTCGATGATCACACCGAGGAACGTTCCGCAGTCGTGGTGCTGCGCCGGATCGGCGAGGGAGCCACCGTGGCCCTCGTGTCCGACGCCGGTATGCCCGGGATCTCGGACCCCGGAGAACGGGTGGTGCGCCGGGTCGTCGACGCCGGTCATTCGGTGGTCGTGGTGCCGGGGCCCTCTGCTCCGGTGGCGGCCGTAGCGGCCAGCGGTCTGGCTACTGACCGGTGGTGCATGGAGGGGTTCCTGCCCCGCAAAGGCTCGGCCCGCTCGGATCGGCTGGCCGAGTTGGCCGTCGAGGAACGGACCATGGTGCTGTTCGAATCGCCGCATCGTCTGGCAGCCACCCTGGGAGAAATGGTCAGGGTTGTGGGTCCCGACCGGCGGGCCGTGGTGGCCCGCGAGATCACCAAACTCCACGAGGAGTTCGTCCGGGGCACGGTGGCTGAGTTGGCTGAGCGGTTCGCCGAACCGCCAAAGGGCGAGATCGTGCTGGTGCTCGAAGGGGCACCGCCGCCGTCCGAGGTCGGCGACGAGCGTATTCGGGTGGTGCTGGCGGAGGCACGGGCCAGCGGGGCGTCGACCCGTGACGCCGCCGACGAGGCGGCCCGCCGTCTCGGGGTGTCGCGGCGCCGGGCCTACCGCCTGGGCCTCGAGAGCTGACGGAGCGGGATCGCTGCCGATTGGATTCCCTGAGGGCCGGTATCGGGCACCGTTCGATCGCGGGCCCACCGGTAGCCTGCGGGTAATGGTTGATACACCCCAGACCGATCGGCGCGCCGAGATACCTGTTGCTGGTACGCCTGCTGGCACGCCGGTACTGGTGGCCGTGGCCTGGCCCTACGCCTCCGGATCGCGTCACCTCGGGCACCTGGCCGGTGCCTACCTGCCGGCCGACATCTACGCCCGCCACCAGCGCCTGGTCGGCAACCGGGTGATCATGGTGAGCGGATCGGATGTCCACGGCACCCCGATCACCGTTCGGGCCGATGCCGAGGGGGTCACCCCAGCTGACGTCGTGGCTCGCTACCACGCCGAGTTCGTCGCCGACTGGGATCGGCTCGGCATCAGTTGGGATTGCTACACCTCCACCGGCACCGCCAACCACGCTGAGGTCACCCAGGACGTCTTCATGCGCCTCCTGGACAATGGCCACATTGATCGTCGGATCAGCGACCAGTACTACGACGCCGAGGCCGACCGGTTCCTACCCGATCGGTACATCGAGGGCACCTGCCCCCACTGCGACTACACGGAGGCTCGCGGTGACCAGTGCGAAGACTGTGGCCGCACGCTTGACCCCGAAGAACTGGTCGACCCCCGGTCCAAGATCACGGGTTCCACGCCCGAGCTGCGTTCCACTGAACACTTCTACCTGCGGCTCTCGGACTTCACCGAGCGGTTGGGGGAGTGGTTGGGCACCCGCGAGGGTTGGCGCCGGCACGTACTCAACTTCTCCAAGGGTTGGGTCGACGAGGGTCTCCAGGATCGCGCCATCACCCGGGACCTCGACTGGGGCATCGAGTTGCCGGTCGACGATCTGGGCCCCGGTAAGCGGATTTATGTCTGGTTTGAGGCCGTCATCGGCTACCTCTCGGCAGCCAAGGAATGGGCGAGGGCTAGTGGTGACCCTGAGGCCTGGCGCGATTGGTGGGAAGGCGACGACGCCCGCTCCGTCTACTTCATCGGCAAGGACAACATTCCGTTTCACACCATCATCTGGCCGGCGATGCTCATCGGATACGGCGGGTTGAACCTGCCCACAGACGTGCCCGCTAACCAGTACGTGACCTTCAAGGGCGGGAAGGCCTCGGCCAGTCGTGGTGTGGGCCTGACTATCGGCGAGGGGCTCGAACTCTTCGAGGCCGATGCGCTGCGGTATGCGCTGGCCGCCTCGTTGCCTGAGCAAAGCGATACTGACCTTTCCGTCGAGGAGATCGGCCGCCGCATCAACGAGGAACTGGTCGCCACCTGGGGAAATCTGGTCAACCGGGTGTTGTCGATGGTCCACAAGACGTGTGAGGGGGTAGTGCCCGAAGCAGATGGACGGAACGCTGAGGACCTCGCCGTGCTGGCCACCGTGGACGCTGCGCTGGCCACCGTGACCGACCAGATCGAGGAGGTCGAGTTGCGGGCAGCGCTGAGGACTGGCATGGATGCCGCGGCGTCCGTCAACGCCTATCTGAACGCCACCGAACCGTGGAAGTTGGCCAAGACCGACCCCGGCCGGGCCCGGGTGGTGCTGGGTACTGCTCTGGCCGCGGTAGCCGGCGTCCGGGTCTCGTTGTCTCCCTACCTGCCGTTCACCACGCTGGCTCTCGAGGACGTGTTCGGACCCGTCCTCGCCTGGAAGCGGGTGGAGCCGGCACCTGGCACGCCTGTGTCCAAGCCCACTCCGCTCTTTACCAAGATCGACCTCGACGAACTGCTCGACGGCCAGTCACCCATCCAACAACCCCCGGCCGAGTAGCCGACGGACCCCGGTAACCATGTCCACTTGGTTCGACAACCACTGCCACCTGGGTGCTGATGCAGGCGAGGTGGTGGACCGGGCCCGGGCTGGAGGTGTGGTCGGCATGGTCACCGTGGGGTGCGACCTTGACGACAGCAGGGCCGCCATCGTGACGGCGTCGGCCCATGACGACGTATGGGCCACGGCCGGCGTCCACCCCCATGAGGCCAGCCACGGCGTCGAAGGTCTGGCCGATCTGTTGTCGGAACCGAAAGTGGTGGCGGTCGGTGAGGCGGGGTTGGACTTCCACTACGACCACTCGCCACGCGATGCCCAGAGAGAAGTGTTCGCTGCCCAGGTCGGGTTGGCCAACGCCCACGACCTCCCGTTGGTCATCCACACCCGTGAGGCGTGGGAGGAGACCTTCGCCCTGTTGGACGCCGAGGGGGTTCCGAACCGGACGGTGTTCCACTGCTTCACCGGTGGCCCCGACGAGGCCCGTGAGGGACTAGAGAGAGGTGCCCTGCTGTCGTTTAGCGGGATCATTACCTTCCGGGCCGCCGATGATCTCCGGTCTGCGGCGGCTATCTGCCCACTGGATCGGGTCATGGTCGAGACCGACTCGCCCTTCCTGACGCCCGTGCCCCACCGCGGGAAGGCCAACGAGCCGGCCCACGTGGCGCTGGTGGGTGCCGCGGTGGCCGAGGCCATGGGGCGGCGGGTCGACGAGGTGGCTGAGGCCACCACGGCCAACGCTCGGGTCTTCTACGCACTAGCGGGCCACGACCAGACCTGACGCGTCGTGTATTCCGGGGTTCCTCCCCCGGGGCGGTGACCGACGACCGGCTGGTCGATCCGTCCCCGATCTTGCGTTGACCGGCTGTCGTCCCTATCGTCGCGCCGGCGATCCGGCCATGGCCGGTCGTGTCCGGAGGGGAAGGGGACGGAGCTCTGGACGTTGAACCCACCGTCGAACGGTGGCGTGTGGTCGTCGTGGCCCTGGCCACGATCGCTGCGTTGCCGCTGTTCGTACTCGAGAACCCGTCGTCGCCCGGTGCACTCACCGGGACGGCTGACGCGGCCACCCGCCCCGTCAGCGACGCGCCCCGGATCGAGACGATCGAACTCGTCGTCGCCACGCCGGACCGTTCCTCGTCGGGGGCATGGCCCACCCCCGCGGTTTCGGAGCTGAGTTCGCGGGCCCGGGACTGGCATCTGGCCCGGTCCACTCGGGAGGTTCAGGACCAGATGGCGGTCGTGGCCCACGAACACGAGGCCGAGGCGCTGGCCGCCGCCCGCCTGATGGCCGCCGAGGAGTTCGCTGAGAGGGCCGAGCTGGACGCCCTGCTGGCCAGCCGACAGTTGGAGGCCGATCGTCAGGCCGAACGGGCCCGCCTCCGGGCCGAGGAGCTCAAGCGTCGCGAGGAGGCCATGGTCGCCCCGGGCCCGACGACCACCATCCCGTGGGACACCGATCCTCATCCGCATGGTCCGTCGGACATTCAGTGGGAGGCACTGCGGTTCTGCGAAGCCACTGGCAACTACACGGCGGTGAACCCGACCGGCAAGTACCGAGGCGCCTACCAGTTCAGCCGACAGACCTGGGATTGGATAGCCGGACTGAACTTCGAGCATCTCGTCGGCGTGGACCCGGCTGCCGCAACGCCTGCCGATCAGGACCGCATGGCCCAGGCCCTCTACGACCTGCGAGGTCGGGGCCAGTGGCCGGTGTGCGGCCGCTACCTGCCCTGAGCGACCTTCGGGTCCGGCCCGCTACCGCGTCGACCGCCAGATCGTGACCCTCACCCGGACGCAGGTCCGAGGCCTGCTGGAGCGTCATGGCATCCACCCAAAGCGGTCGCTTGGGCAGAACTTCGTGGTCGAACCCAACACGGTGCGACGTATCGCTGAACTGGCTGGCGTCGGGCCCGGAGACCGGGTGG
Source organism: Acidimicrobiales bacterium (assembly GCA_030747595.1). Lineage (NCBI taxonomy): Bacteria > Bacillati > Actinomycetota > Acidimicrobiia > Acidimicrobiales > Acidimicrobiales bacterium. The sequence continues at coordinate 9,536 of JASLKK010000003.1, forward strand.
TCGAGATCGGGCCGGGCGTGGGTTCGTTGACCCTTGCCCTGGCCGACACCGGAGCCTCGGTCACCGCCGTGGAGATCGACGACGCACTGGTTGGCGTGTTGGCCGAGGTGATGGCCGGACCGGGGGCCCGTCGAGACGTCCGGATCGTCCACGCCGACGCCATGGAGGTCGACTGGGATTCGGTGCTCTACACCGGCCCGGGTGGAGGCGATCCAGGAGATGGGAACTGGACGTTGGTTGCCAACCTCCCGTACAACGTGTCTGTTCCGCTTGTCTGCGATTTGCTGGACGGTGTGCCGGCCATCGGCAAGATGGTGGTGATGGTCCAGAAGGAGGTGGCCGACCGTCTGGTGGCTGGTCCAGGTGACGACGCCTACGGACTGCCCAGTGTGAAGGTGGCGTACCACGCCGTCGGACGGCTGGTCGGCCGAGTGCCGCCCTCTGTCTTCCTGCCCCGCCCGAACGTCGACTCGGCCCTCGTCGAGGTGGTACGTCGGCCCGAGCCGGCTGTCAACGCCGACCAAGGTCGGTTGTTCGGCCTGGTCCGGGCAGGGTTCGGCCAGCGCCGCAAGATGCTGCGCCGGTCGCTGGCCGGGCTAGTCGACGAGGCAGTCATCGTGGCCGCGGGAGTAGATCCGACCGAGCGGGCCGAAGAACTGAGTCTCGAGCAGTGGGCGGCGCTGGTCGACGCGTCCGGCCCGGTGGGTGCTAATTCATGACGACCGAGGTGCTGGTTGCTCCGGCCAAGCTCACCCTGTCGCTGCGGATGGTCGGCCTCCGAGCCGACGGCTACCACCTGATCGATGCCGAGATGGTGGCCCTGGACCTGGCTGACGAACTGGTGGTCGGTCCGCCGACGGGCGGCGGCACGCTAACGATCGAGGACCTCACCGGCGGCGGCGGGCTGACGGTGCCCGGAGACTCTGACGATCTGGTGGCCCGGGCGTTACGTCTGGTCGACCGGACGGTTGATGTGGTGGTCCACAAGGTGATTCCGGCGGGTTCGGGCCTCGGTGGCGGGTCGGCCGATGCGGCAGCGGTGCTGCGCTGGGCGGGCCTCACTGATCTGGTCGCCGCAGCGCGGATCGGCGCCGACGTAGCGTTCTGCCTGATGGGTGGCCGGGCCCGGGTGGCCGGTATCGGCGAGATCGTCGAGCCCCTTCCGTTCGAGGAGCAGGTGTTTACCCTGCTGACACCGCCTGTCGGCTGTCCGACGCCCGCTGTCTACCGACGGTGGGACGAGATGGGCGGCCCGACAGGCGAACACGGCAATGACCTCGAGCCAGCGGCCGTGGACCTGGTGCCAGAGTTGGTGCGCTGGCGGGACGTGCTCGGGGACGCGACGGGTCGCCGTCCGAGGCTGGCCGGCAGCGGGAGTACGTGGTTCGTGGAGGGGGAGTATCCGGGAGGCGGTCGCCGAGTCGTGCGGACGATTCCACAGGCGGCGATGGCCTGAGATTAGGACTACTTGCCCCGCTGCCGCTGGGCGCGGGTGCGCTTGAGCATCTTGCGATGCTTCTTCTTGCGCATGCGCTTACGGCGTTTCTTGATCAGGGATCCCATGACGGGCCGCAGACTAACGGCGCCGTCGAGGATTGCGACGGCCGGCGTGGTGGGAACCGATCATTCGAACGTCAGGTGGTGCACTCCCTCTTCGGCCCCGTTGCCCCTCGACCGCTTGGCGATGGGAGGCTATGCCGATGGATGCTTCGCGGACCGAGGATGAATCCCTTCTGGACCTGGCCATTGTCGAGGCCCGTGCCGGGCTTGCTGAGGGTGGCATCCCGATCGGAGCGGTGCTGGTGGTCGACGGCGAGGTGCTGGGCGCTGGCCACAACCGACGGGTCCAGCAGGGCTCGGCCATCCTCCACGGCGAGACCGATGCCCTCGAGGCGGCCGGCCGGCTACCAGCGTCCACCTATGCCCGAGCCACAATGGTCACCACGCTTTCACCGTGCCATATGTGTACCGGCGCGGTTCTTCTGTACGGGATCAGGCGGGTAGTGGTCGGCGAGAACCGCACGTTCCTGGGTGCCGAGGACCTGCTGCGGTCCCACGGCGTCGAGGTGGTGAACCTGGATTCCGAGGAATGCATTGAGATGATGACGGACTTCATCGCGGCGAATCCGATGCTCTGGAACGAGGACATCGGCGAGGTCGACCGATTGGATACCTGAGTCGACCGGTTGCCTCCGATGCGCTGATCGGGGCGGCCATTATCATCGGGCATGCGCAGTGTCCGGTAGTTCAACTGGCAGAACGCCTGACTTTGGATCAGGAGGTTGGAGGTTCGAGCCCTCCCCGGACAGCCACTACCGTGCCAGACGCAGTCGTACCGCCACGGCCGCCGCACCAGTGGGTGCGCCATCAGGGGGAGGTTGGTCGATGACGCCGGACGAACTGAAGTCCCAGATCGCTGACGACGGGGTGGAGTTCATCTACGCCATGTTCGTCGAGATGCACGGCAAGCCGTGCGCCAAGCTGGTGCCCGTCACCGCCATTGACGACCTGTTGGAGGTGGGTGCCGGGTTTGCCGGGTTCGCCGCCGGGCCGCTTAGCCAGAATCCGGCCGACCCCGACATCCTGGCCATCCCCGATCCGGATTCGTACGTCCAGTTCCCGTGGCAGCCCAACGTGGCCGCCATGCAGTGCGACGCCACCGTGGAGGGCGAGCTTTGGCCCTACGCGCCGCGGGTAATCCTGCAGCAGGTGCTCGCCCGGGCCGCCGAGCAGAACCTGGTACTCAAGGCGGGAGCCGAAGTGGAGTACTCGCTGCTGCGGCGTCACGAGGACGGCTCGCTGAGCGTGGCCGACGAGCGGGACGTGTCGACGGCGCCCTGCTACGACGCTCGGGGCCTGACGGCGGTGCTCGACCACCTGAGCACGGTGTCACGACACATGGATGCCATGGGGTGGGGCAACTACGCCAACGACCACGAGGACGCCAACGGCCAGTTCGAGCAGAACTTCAAGTACGCCGATGCCCTTACCACCGCCGATCGCCTGGTCGTGCTTCGCCTGATGTTGCACACGCTGGCCCGACGGGATGGTCGGTACGTAACGTTCATGCCCAAGCCGTTCGCTGACAAGACGGGCAATGGGTTGCACACCCACCTCAGCCTGTGGACTGCCGACTCCGACGAACCGCTGTTCCACGACGACGACGATCCGAGGGGACTGGGCCTCAGTGAGATGGCCTACCAGTTCACCGGCGGGATCCTGGACCACGCCCAGGGGCTGACCGGGATCGTCTGCCCGACGGTTAACTCGTTCAAGCGCATTGGTGTTGGTCCGCCTGACTCGGGGGCCACCTGGGCGCCTTCGTACGTGGCCTATGGAGGGAACAACAGGACACAGATGATCCGCATCCCCGAGGGTGGCCGCCTCGAGGTCCGGGTGCCCGATGGGTCGGCTAACCCCTACCTGGCCCTGGCTGCCCTGTTGGCCAGCGGCCTGGACGGGATTGAACGTGCTGTGGATCCGGGCGAGCCCAACACCGACAACCTGTTCACGCTGTCACTTGACGAGATCGCCGCCCGGGGCATCGCCGCGCTGCCGCCCACCTTGCTGCACGCCATGGATGCCCTGGTGGCCGACGACGCCCTCCGATCAGCGATGGGGTCGGGTCGCGATGGCGACTACGTGGACTACTTCGCCGAGGTGAAGCGGGCCGAGTTCCGTGCCGTCAACGACCAGGTCTCTCCGGCCGAGATCGACCGGTACCTCACGCTGATGTAGAGCAGCCGGTCGCTCCTGATCGGTTGCCCTCGGTGGCCTATTGCCATTCCCGCCGCGGGATCAGGCCATCTCCGTCCACTGGCCGTCCACCCACTGGTCGCGGAGCACGAACTTCTGGATCTTGCCGCTACCCGTGAGTGGGTACTCCTCTACTTCGAACCAGTGGCGGGGCGTCTTGTGGGGCGCCAGGTGTTCCCGAAGGTAGGTGAACAGCTCGTTGCGGTCGATGGCCTGGCCGGGGGCCGGCCGCACGAAGGCCGATACCACCTCACCCCACTTGTCGTCGGGTAGGCCCACCACGGCCACTTCGCCCACCGTGGGGTGGGCGAACAGCAACTCCTCGAGCTCCCTGGGATAGATGTTCTCGCCGCCCCGGATGATCATGTCCTTGAGGCGACCCTCGATGGTCAGGTAGCCCCGCTCGTCCATGGCCGCTAGGTCGCCGGTGTGCAGCCACCCGTCGGCGTCGATCGTTTCAGCGGTGGCATCGGGCATCTCGTAGTAGCCGTGCATGACCAGATAACCGCGGGCGCAGTACTCACCGACCGTGCCTGGGGGCACCGTCTCGCCGGTCTCCGGGTCGATGATCTTGACCTCCACGTGGGGCATGGCGTTGCCGATGGTCGACGCCTTGTCCTCGATGGTGTCCGTGGTGTGGGTCATCGACGACACCGGCGACAACTCGGTCTGGCCGAACACGATGGTGAACGGAGCCTTCAGTTCCCGCTCGAGGCGTTCCACGAGCGCCGCGGGCACCGTGGAGCCGCCGGAGCAGATGGCCTCGATGGCCGACAGGTCGCGGATGGCGAAGTCCGGGTGTTCGAGCATCGCCACGAGCATGGTGGGTACGCCCAGCATGGCCGCCCCGTCGTAGGCCTCGATGAGTTCCAGCACGAGGCCCGGGTCGAAGGCCTCGACCAGAACCATGGTCATCTTCATCGACACCGCGGTGAGGACCCCGAGCACGCACCCACCGGTATGGAACAGCGGCATGGTCAGGACGTAGACGGCGCCCTCGGTGACCCCGACCCGGTCGCCGGTGTGGGCACCGTTGTTGACCAGGCCCCGATGGTGCAGCAGGGCACCCTTGGGGAAGCCGGTGGTGCCCGACGTGTACTGGATCATGCAGGGGTCCATCGGGTCGGGGTCGGGCAGCTCGCCGTCCCAGACATCGCCCGAAGCCAGGAAGTCCTTCCACTCGTCTAGGCGGATGACCTCGCGCAGTTCGGGGCACTCCGACTGCACGTCGAGGGCTGTGCCCAGCATCGGGTTGCCCCGGAACTCGGGGAGCAAGATCAGCCCTGCCGCCCGGGACTGGGTCAGGACGTACTGCAGTTCCCGGGCCTGGTAGGCCGGGTTGATGGTTACCAGGATCACCCCTGCCATGCCGCAGGCAAACTCCAACACCACCCACTGGGGCACGTTGGGAGCCCAAAGTGCCACTCGCTCCCCAGGCTCGAAGCGGACCCGCAGGGCACGGGCCGCCCGTTCGGCGTCAGCCAACAAATCGGCGTAGGTCCACTCGCGGCGGCCGGCGGGATCGGGCACGCCGGCCACCAGGGCCCGCCGGTCGGGGACCTGGGCGGCCACCTCACGAAGCAACCCGCCGATAGTCAAGTCGCGTAACGGCGGTTCGGAGGGGCCGCGGGTCTCGGAGAGGGTGAGGGTGCTGGCATCGGTCATGAACGGTGACCGTACTGTGGAGGCCGCGGCTGGTTCGTGGGCGGGGCTACATTCCGCGGAGTTGCAGCACTGAGACAGGGGGAATGCCTGTGGGGGCACTGGACGGAAAGTCGATCGTGGTCACAGGGGCCAGCAGCGGCATCGGCGAGGCCATTGCCCGCCGGATGGTTGCCGAGGGGGCCCGGGTCGTGGTGGGCAGTCGGTCGGAACCGTCGGTGGACGGTGCGGTCTGGGTGCCGACCGACGTCACCGATCCGGTGGCCGTCGATGCGCTGGTCGCCGCGGCAGTCGACGCCTACGGGGGCCTCGACGTGATGGTGGCCAATGCCGGGGTCCAGATTGCGAAGACGGTTGCCGACACCACCGACGCAGAGTTCGACCAAGTCATCGGGGTCAACGTGCGGGGTGTGTTCAACTGCTGCCGGGCCGCCGTGCGCTACATGCGCGACCACGGAGGGGGGTCCATTGTCAACATCGGGTCGGTGGCCGGCGACATGGCCGACCACGGGATGGCCGTGTACAACGCCTCCAAGGGAGCGGTGCATTCGCTGACCCGTGCGGTGGCTGTCGACCACGGGCGTGACGGGGTGCGCTGCAACGCCATCCGTCCCGGGTGGATCACCACCGAGATGGCCGAGGTGGTCTTCGCCGGGGCTGATGATCCGGCGGCCATGCGAGCTGACGTGGTGGATGCCCATCCGGTGGGTCGTCTCGGGTCACCTGGCGACATCGCGGCGTTGGCCGTGTGGCTGGCGTCTGATGAGTCGACGTTCGTGTCGGGGAGCCTGTTCACCGTCGACGGGGGCCTTACCGCCCAGAGTCCCGTCAGGAGCTGAGCCGGGGGCGGGTCGTCCGTTCATCCGACGGAACTGGACGTTCGTTCAGCCCATCGGTAGCGTGCACCCATGGCCGGATCACCCACCACCGGGCCACCTGTTGCTGGGTCGCTGGCCGCGACACAGATCGCGACCTATCGGGACGAGGGGTACCTCTTCCCGGTTCCGGTGTTCGACGCTGACGAGGCGGCCGAACTACGGGCCGCCTTCGAGGCCTTTGAGGCTCGCTGGAGCGACGACACCCACTTACCCCGCCCCTTCGCCCAATACCTGCGCGACGGAATGCAGGTCATCAGCCCGGTGGCCGACCGCATTGCCCGCCACCCGGCGGTCCTCGACGTCATCGAGTCGATCCTCGGCCCGGATCTGATGGTCTGGACGTGCGAACTGTTGGCCAAGGAACCCCACAGCTCGAAGATGCTGACCATGCACCAGGATCTCCACTATTGGGGCTTCGACGCCATTGGCCAGCATGTCACTGCGTGGATTGCCCTGTCGGAGGTGACTGACGAGAACGGCGCCATGCACTTCGTTCGGGGAAGCCACCGGTGGGGCAATGTCGACCACTACGACACGTTCGGCGCCGACAACATCTTGAGTCGAGGCCAGCAGGTGACGGTGACCCACGATCCGGCCGACGAGGTGGTGGTGGCCCTTAGCCCCGGAGAGATGTCCCTGCACGACGGCCTGATGGTCCATGGATCGGGACCCAACGTCTCTGACGTGCGGCGGGTCGGCGTGGCCATCAGGTACCTGACGCCGTCGGTTCGAATGCAGGCCGGGAGGGATGACTACGCCACACCAGTACGTGGGGACTGCTCAGGGGCCGAGCTGCTAATGCTTCCAGTGCCTGCCGTCGACTTCGACCCCGAGACGGTGCCGTTCCATGAACGGATGCTGGTGGCCCACGATGAGACGCTGGGGGCCGGAGCCACCCAACCCATGGTCTACGACGGGATCAGAACGGTCGAATCAGCCTGACGCCACTCGGCATCAGAGCCGGCCCTCAGGAGCCGGTGGGGTAGCCGGGGTAGGAGTCTTTGAACACGCCCTGGTGGAGCAGTACCTCAGCGGTCGGCCCGTCACCCTCGGTGTCGGTTAGTACCGTCCGGGTCCAGTAGGACTCGGTGCGACGGCTGGCACCCATGGCCACGATTTCCCGGTCGACCCGGTACGTGTGTCCGACCAGCACCGGTCGGCCCAGTAAGCGCACCTCCAAGTCGATGAAAAGACCGATGGATGGCTGGCGGGCCGCGAACCCCGAGTGCTTTGATGCCGAGTTGGTCAACACGCTGAGCATCTCGATGGGGACGATTGGGCCGCCCCAGGTCGTGTCGGCCTCCGGCAGATACCACGGCGACGGTTCGGTGATCCGGTCCAGTTTGTGGGCTAGCGAGAACGGGTAGAGGTCACCGAAGTCCTCGTCGAAGGTCACGGTGACCGATTCGTCGCCCGGTCCGGTCATGCCGACGGACAGAATGTCGATGACGTGGAGGTCGCCCGGTGGCTCAGCCTTCGCTCGGGCCAGCCTAGGGGCCAGTGCGGTGTCCGGATGGTCGGGGCCGACCGAAGCCGTCCCAGTCAGCACCGGCGTGCCGTCGGCCTTGGCCGCATCGATGGTGACCCGGCAGGCGTCAGATTTGTCGTCCGTCACACTGGCCCGTACCTGCTCGCCTCCGACGACCATGGTCTGGAAGTGGGCGCTCAGGCATCCGTGGGAGAACCACCGGTCCCCCCACCGGTCGACCAGCAGTGGATCGAACTGGCTGAAGTGGGTCGGTCCTTCGATGGGTCCGGCGGTCAGGCCAAGGGAGGCCGCGGTAGCGTCGTCATGCACACTGGCGTGACCGCCATAGGACTGGTCGGCCAGCATCTGGGCGGGCGCTCGCAGCGGTCCGGAGACCGTGTCCTCGACGCTGCGGTCCAGTTCGGTATCGAACGGCTGCGGGGTGTAGCGGAGATCTTCGGCCATGGGCGGACGGTATCGGTAGGCCGGCGTTTGCGCTGGGTTGGCGACAGCAGGAAGGATGCGCGTCATGAAGACTCTCACAACCGTGGATCGCGACGAACCGATCGATGAGTTGCTGGCCCATTTGCATCGTGACGGCGGGGTGATCGTCCGGGACCTGCTGTCCGACGAGGGACGCCTGGCCATCATCGAGGATCTGGCCGGAGCTATGGAGGTCATTGAGCCGGGGTCCCGGAGCGGGCTCGAGCAATGGGAGCTCTTCCACGGTCGGGAGACGATCCGGTTCTGTGGGCTGGCTGCTCGAAGTCGGGCCTTCGTCGACCACGCCCTTTTGGAACCGGTGTTCGGTGCGGTCACCGACCACGAGCTGCTCGGCGGGTGCACCTCCTACTGGTTGAACACCGGCCAGGTCATGGCTGTCGGCCCGGGGGAGAAGGCCCAGTACCTCCATCGCGACGAGAACAACTGGCCCGAGGCCATCACTGCCGAACGGGAGATCACCGTCAGTTGCATGTTTGCCCTCTCGGAGTTCACCCGGGCCAACGGGGCCACCGTCGTGGTGCCCGGGACGCAGGCCTTGCCGCCCGGACTGGTGCGCGGTCACGAGGTAACCGAGGACGACCTGGCCTACGCCGAGATGCCGGCCGGCGCCGGCCTCATCTATTCGGGCAAGGTCATCCACGGCGCTGGCGCCAACACCACCGACGTAATGCGGTACGGCATGCACGTGAGTTTCGTGGCCGGGTGGCTGCGACCCGAGGAGGCCAGCCCGCTCCACGTCGATCGGGCCCGGGCCGCCGGCCTACCCGAGGAGGCCCGAAGGCTGCTGGGTTGGTCGTCGTACCACTCCGAGGGTGGCGGTCGGACGTGGCTGGTCGACTTCGAGGACGCCGCCGACCTGTTCACCTGATCAGGACACGACTTTCTCCGTTATTCCAGAGTCGAGTATGCGCCGGCCTCGGGTTCGGAGCAGCGGTCACCGGTTGACCGCACCTCGTCCACGGCATCGGCAAGGTCGGCCAACCACTCGTCCACGATCGGTGCGTTACCGGCGCTCACCGTCAGGTGCAGGTTGTCTGGTGGTGCCTGCCGATCGTGGTGCCAACCCCGGGAGGCCAGGGCATCGCCCACCGCATACGGATCGAGCGGTCGATCGGCTACGACATCGGCGGTGATGGAGAGCAGGTGGTGGCGAGGGTCGCCAAGCACCGTCAGTCCGTCCATGGCCCGAACGCCGGCCCGGATCCGGTCGGCGGCCTCCAGCGCGGTGCGAACCAGACGCCGGTAGCCGTCGACGCCGAGGAACCGAACCACGGCCCATGCGGCGGCCATTGGTAGGCCCGACCGGGTGCCCTGCAGGTTCGGTGTGACGTACCGCCCACCCAACCAGCCGTCGAAGTCGAACGTCTGGTAACGCCGCAGCGCCCGGGACCGGTGGAGCAGCACCGACACCCCCTTGGGGGCGTAGCCCAGTTTGTGGAGGTCGGCCGAGATGCTGGTCACGCCTTCGACCGCTAGATCCCACGGCGGAGCCGACCACGCCTGTGGCTGCTCCAGGGCGGCGAACGGGAGGACGAAGCCGCCCATGCATGCGTCGACGTGGCACGACGCCCCGGCCTCGGCAGCCATTGCCGCGATCTCGGTCACCGGGTCGACCACCCCCTGCGGGTACTGGGGTGCGGAGGCCACTACCAGGGCCGTGCGATCGGAGATGGCGTCGGCCATTGCGTCGAGGTCGGGCGTCCAGTCCCCGGTCACGTCCACGACACGGGTTCGCAGTCCGAACAGGTGGGCTCCTTTGTGGAAGGCCGCATGGGCGCTGGTCGCCAGCACGATCTCCGGCTCGTTGACGCCGCGTTCGGCCCGGGCCCGCTCCCGGGCCGCCTCCACCGCACACAGGATGCTCTCGGTCCCACCACTGGTCACGAAGCCCGCAGTCCCCTCCGGGCCATGGAGCAGGTCAGCTGTCCAGGCGCAGAGTTCGGACTGAATGGTGCCCAGTGACGGGAAGGCGGCGGTGCTGAGCGCGTTCTCATGCAGGAACGCCCGGGCCGCCCGTTCGGCCACGTCACGGACCTCGGCGCCACCGTCGAACACCAGGCCGAAGGTACGCCCCTCGTCCCAACGGACGTCGTCGTGGCGTTTGTCCTCCAATTCGGCCAGCACCTGATCAGCCGGCGTAGGACCTGCGGGGAAGCGCTTCGAGTCGGGGGGAGGCGTGGGAGTGGAGATGGGAACGACAATAGGGTCGAACCAGTGGATGGTGCCGGGCCCTTCTCGTTTTCCCATCCGGTCGACGAGGTGTCGGCGGCACGGCCACGGTGCTGGTGGTCGCCGTGTCGGCCGTCGCCTTGCTGGAGGCATTTCTCGGTCTGTGCCTCGGATCCCACCTATTCCGCCTGCTGATTCAATTGGGGCTGGCGCCGCCCGAGACGTGCGAGGCATGGGTCAACCTCTGGGAGGCGCGCTGAGCAACCTCGGGTGATCCACTGGATCGGAGCCTGCTGAGGTACCCGAGGCCGGCAACCTTTCGGCATGGTCCCTTCGAAACTCGTCTACATCGGCTGATCCGTGCCACCAGTCGCCGACGTATGATCGAAAACGAAACCGCCCCCGACGAGGATCTCGCCGCAGCCCATGGAACTGGTCACGCACAAGAAGTTGTACCTCGTCGCCGGTCGGGCTAGCCGCCCGCTGGCCGAGGCCGTCGCCACCGAACTCGGCGAGTCCCTCGGGGAGCCCAACATTGCCGAGTTCGCGAACGGGGAGATCCACTGCAGGTTCTCCGAGTCGATCCGAGGTTGCGACGCCTTCATCATTCAGACCCACTGCCATTCTGAGGGCATGTCGATCAACGACACCCTGATGGAGCAGTTGATCATGGTCGACGCGGCGCGCCGGGCCTCGGCCAAGCGGATCACCGTGGTCTGCCCGCACTACGGCTACGCCCGTCAGGACCGGAAGGCATCGGGCCGCGAGCCCATCACAGCCAAGCTGGTGGCGAACCTGTTCAAGGAGGCCGGAGCCAGCCGCCTAGTGGGGATCGACCTGCACTCGGGTCAGATTCAGGGCTTCTTTGACGGGCCAGTCGACCACCTCACCGCCATGCCGGTCCTCGTCGACCGTCTGCGGTTACTCGAGGGAGACCTAGCCATCGTGTCTCCTGATGCCGGTCGAGTAAAGGTGGCCGAGCGTTATGCAAATCAGTTGGACGCCGATCTGGCCATTGTTCACAAGCGCCGCAGCCATACGGCGTTCAACACCGTGGAGGCCAAGGAGGTCGTTGGTGAAGTGGAGGGCAAGGTCTGCGTCATCGTCGACGACATGATCGACACGGCGGGCACCGTCTGTGCCGCGGCCGAGCAGTTAGCCGAACGAGGCGCCTCGCGGGTCATCGCGGCGACTACCCATGGCGTGTTCTCCGGACCGGCACTGGAGCGACTGTCTGCGTCGCCCATCGAGAAGGTCATCGTCACCGACACGGTGCCGCTGCCCGACGGTGCCGACCTCGACCTGGTCGAGGTTCTGTCCGTGGCCCCAATCATCGCCCGAGCCATCGACGCCGTCTTCGAGGACGCGTCGGTCAGCGAGATCTTCGGCGGCGACAACCTCTCCTGACGCCCCGGGGCCGTGCGCCGGTAGGCTTTTCTGCCGGTCCCCACAAGACCACCTGTCCGAACCTGCCGACCCGCGCAGGCCGGTTGAACGCACCTCCAGAAAGCACTTCCATGAGCGAGATCGTCCTCTCCGCAGAGACCACCCGGGAAACCGGAACCCGGTCCAGCCGCCGCCTCCGTCGCGCGGGTCGTATCCCCGCTGCCGTCTATGGCCTTAGCCAGGACCCGGTCAGCATCGACGTCGACTGGCCGGACTTGCGTCGTGTGTTGACGACCGATGCCGGCGTGAACGCGGTGATCCACCTTGAGTTTGACGGCGCCAAGCAGATGTCGATCGTCAAGGACATCCAGCGTCACCCGGTACGCCGTGACGTGATCCACGTCGACTTTCTGCGTATCGACCCCAAGCAGGACGTGACCGTCGACGTCCCCATCGTCATGGTCGGGGAGGCCAAGGAGGTCTCCGATGCCGACGGCATGGTCGACCAGAACCTGTTCAGCCTGACTGTGAACGCCGCGCCGGACAGCATCCCCAACGAGCTCGAGATCGATATCTCGGACCTCGTCATCGGCGATTCCAAGCGTGTCGGCGATATCGCCCTCCCGGCCGGCGTCACTACCGACGTCGACGTCGAGGAGACAGTGGCCGTCGGCATGATCACCCGCTCCACGTTGGAGGCCATGGCCGCCGACGAGGCTGCTGAGGAAGAGGCTGCCGAAGGCGCCGAGGCTTCGGACGGCGAGGACGGCCAGGACGGCGAAGGTGGCGAGGGCGGCGACGCTGACGAGGCCGCCGACTCCGAGTAGCGACTAGGACCGACACGACACGTGCTGCGTCGGTCCCGCGCCGAACGGACCGGGGAACCGGCGGCCCTACTGGTCGTCGGCCTCGGAAATCCCGGAGACGACTACGACGGCACGCGCCACAACGTGGGTGCCGACGTCGTTGCCGTCCTGGCCGACCGCCACGGTGGCTCGATGCGTCGGTCCAAGGAACTTGCCCTGTCGTGCGAGGTCCGCATTGGTGGCCAGCGAGTGGCGTTGGCGTTTCCGCAGACCTTCATGAACGAGTCGGGTCAGTCGGTTCGCAAGCTCACGCACCGGCATGGGGTGGACGATCCGGCCCGGATCGTCGTTGTCCATGACGAACTCGACCTGCCGGTCGGCAGCCTGCGGGTCAAAGTCGGCGGTGGCATGGCCGGCCACAACGGCCTGAAGTCGATCACCGCACATCTGAAGACACAGGACTACCTGCGGATCCGCATCGGGGTGGGTCGGCCCCCCGGTCGCCAGGCCGGCGCCGATTATGTTCTGCGCCGTCCCGGGAAGGCTGAGGTGGCTGAACTTGGTGTGATCGTGCAGGAGGCAGCCGACGCGGTGGAGGCGATCCTGGCAGAAGGTGTCGACGCCACCATGGGCCGCGTCAACGCCCGCTCCTGAGAAATCCTCCCTTGAGAAACCTCCGCTGAGAAACTTTCGCTGAGAAACATGTCGAACCTCCTGGAGCACCTCCCCGCGTTGCTCGACGATGAGCCGTCGGTGGCTGCCGTATTGGGTCGCCGGACCGCCTCGCTCGCCGTTGCCGAACCGGCCCGGGCCGTGGTTTTGGCCTCCCTCGTGCGCCGGACGGGACGGACGCCACTAGTGGTGGCCGTCCCAACTGGGACCGAGGCCGAGCGCCTGGCCAACGACCTACGGCTCTTTCTGGGGGATCGGGCCGTCGAGTTGTTTCTGGCATGGGAGACGTTGCCCTTCGAACGCATTAGTCCCGGCGTGGAGACCATGGGTCGCCGGCTTCGTGCCCTCCACCGGTTGGCTTCGCTTGATGACCGCCCGTTGGTAGTCGTGGCATCAGGAAGGGCGCTCGTCCAGCGACTCGGCCCGGGTGCCGGGCGGATCGACCCGGTTCGCATCGGACCCGGCGACACTGTCGACCAGCAGTCGCTCGTCGCGGACCTGGTGGCTGTGGGCTACCGGCGCGAATACCAGGTCGAGCATCGAGGTGAGCTGGCAGTACGTGGTTCGATCATCGATATCTGGCCGTCCACCGACGATGCGCCGGTCCGGATCGACCTGTGGGGCGACGAGGTGGAACGCCTGACCGAGTTCGGGGTGGCCGACCAGCGGGCCACTGTGCCCCGCTCCGAGGTCGAACTGCATCCCTGCCGAGAACTGCTTCCTGACGACGAGGTTCGGGCTCGGGCCACCCAACTGGTGGCCTCCGAACCTTGGGGTCGGGAGCAGTGGGATCGGCTGGCTGACGGCGAGCTGTTCGACGGAATGGAGTCGTGGTTGCCGTGGTTGTCCGGTGACGAGCGGGTCCTGTTCGACCTCGTCGACGATGACGCACTGGTGGTGGCCGTCGAACCTCGGCGGCTAAGAGATCGCATTGCTGACCTCCAGGCGGAGGAGGCGGAGCTGGCCGCCACGCTGGCCACCACGTGGGGTGCCGACGACACGGTCTTCCCCCGGCTGCATACCGACTGGGATCGCCTACTGGCCCATACCGGCGCCCCGGTCTGGACCATGGACGCCGTACCGGACGGGCCCGGCGTGGAGACCGTTCAGGCTTCCGGTTGGGGCCGTGATGTCGCAGTGGCCGTGATTGCCGAAGACTCCGAGGGGCCGGCTGGACGGCTTCGACGCCTGCTGGCCGAAGGCCACCGGGTGGTGGTGGCTGCCGACGGGGAGGGGAGCGCCGACCAGTTGGCGCGCCGGCTCCTCGACGCCGAGATCGAGGTCTTTCGTCCGGGTGCCCACCTGGAGGGAGAAGACCTCCGGTTCCCGACCGGCGCATCGCTGGTCGTGGCGCCCGTCGAGCGGGGCTTCGTCCTGCCGGGCTCCCGGCTGGCGCTCGTCACCGAGGGCGAGCTCACCGGCCGCCGACGGACCAGGCGACGGACCCGGCCTCGCCGACGGTCGGCCATCCGGGTGTTTGAGGATCTGGCACCTGGTGACTACGTCGTCCATGAGCACCACGGGGTGGCCCGCTTCGGCGGTCTGACTACCCGGTCGATGGGCGGCGTCGAACGCGACTACCTGCTGCTCGAGTACCGGGGCGACGACCGGCTCTATCTCCCAACCGACCAGATCGACGCCATTCGCCCCCACACGGGCGGCGAAGTCCCGACCCTGAGCCGCATGGGTGGGTCGGACTGGCAGAAAACCCGGGCCCGGGTGCGGTCCGAGGTGGCCGAGATCGCCGAGGAACTGGTGGTGCTCTACCAGCAGCGGGTGACCGCCGAGGGCCACGCCTTCGCTGAGGACACCCCGTGGCAGCGAGAGCTCGAACAGGCCTTCCCATTTCAGGAGACGCCCGACCAGTTGCGAGCTATCGATGAGGTCAAGGCCGATATGGAGCGGCCGGTGCCCATGGATCGCCTGGTGTGCGGTGACGTCGGCTTCGGCAAGACCGAGGTGGCGGTGCGCGCCGTGTTCAAGGCCGTGCAGGACGGTCGTCAGGCCGCCGTGCTGGTCCCGACCACCTTGTTGGCCCAGCAGCACGGCCAGACGTTCCGGGACCGCTTCGCCCCGTACCCGGTACGCGTCGAGGTGTTGAGCCGCTTCCTGACCACCGCTGAAGCCAGGACGGTGTCGGAGGGGTTGGCCGACGGATCGATCGACGTGGTGATCGGCACCCACCGCCTGTTGTCGGCCGACGTCCGGTTCGCCCGCCTCGGCCTGCTCGTCGTTGATGAGGAGCAGCGGTTTGGCGTCAGCCACAAGGAGGCGATCAAGACGTTCCGGGCCAACGTCGACGTTCTGACCCTGACCGCCACCCCGATTCCCCGAACGTTGGAGATGTCGCTTACCGGCATCCGCGACCTCAGCCTGCTCGACACCCCACCTGCGGATCGCCAACCCATCCTCACCTACGTGGGCGACTACGACGAACGTCCGATCGCCGAGGCGATTCGGCGCGAGTTGTTGCGCGAGGGGCAGGTGTTCTTCGTCCACAACCGGGTGCACGACATCGACCAGGTGGCCGGTGGGGTACGCGATCTAGTGCCCGAGGCGCGGGTTGCCGTCGCCCACGGACAGATGGACGAGACCAGCCTGGAGTCGGTGGTATTCGACTTCTGGGAGGGTCGCTACGACGTTCTGGTTTGCACCACCATCATCGAGTCGGGCATCGACATGCCGACGGTCAACACCCTGGTCGTGGACCGGGCCGACCTTCTGGGTCTGGGCCAGCTCCACCAGCTGCGGGGCCGGGTCGGCCGTGCAGGACAACGGGCCTACGCCTACCTCTTCACTCCGCCGGACAGGTCGCTCAGCGAACAGGCCCACGAACGGCTCCGCACCATCGGCGAAACCACTGAGCTGGGTTCGGGCTTTCGGATTGCCATGCGCGACCTTGAGATCCGGGGGGCCGGCAACCTGCTGGGCACCGGGCAGACCGGGCACATTGCGGCGGTGGGCTATGACCTCTACTGCCAGATGGTTACCGAGGCGGTGGCTGAGCTGGCTGGAACGGCATCGGTGCCGCAGGCCGAGATCCGTGTTGAGTTGCCGGTCGACGCCCACCTGCCGGAGGACTACGTGTCCCGAAGCGACCTACGACTCGAGGCCTACCGCAAGCTTGCCAACGCCGGAACCGAGCCTGATCCGGCTGCCGTCGACGCCGTGCAGGCCGAGTGGGAAGACCGCTATGGGCCGATTCCTCAGCCGGTGAAGGCGCTCCTGGCGGTGGCCCGCCTCCGTACGGCATGCGTGGCCCGTGGCATTACCGAAGTCATGGTTGGCAAGGGCCCCGGTCTCGGCGGGCCCGAACACATTGCCCGCTGTGCCCCGGTGGTCCTCCCCTTGAGTCGCCAGGCCCGCCTGGCCCGCCTGTATCGCGACGCCCGGTACAAGGAAGAGCAGCAGCAGGTCTTCCTGCCGCTGAAGAAGCCCAGCTCCGGCGACCTCGCGTCGGTGCTAACCGAGATTCTGGAAGACGTCGTGCCACTGTTTGAGGCTGGCGTGGCGACGGGTGTCGGCACCGCCACGACCTGAGGATCGCGTAGCCTGCACGACCTGTGCGTCCCTTGAACGAGGTCCCCGCGAAGAGACGAGTCGGCTCGACCGCCAGTGCGCTGGTCGCCCTCACCCTGCCCATCATGCTGCTGGTCGCAGCCTGTGGTTCCTCGGTCGAGGCGATCCGGGTCGGCGAGACCACGTTGGATCGGGAGGGAGTGGCCGCCCTTGTGGCCGAGGCCACCGGAGGCCCGGTGGATGTCGAAGCCGTGAATGCCGAGGCGGCGGCCAACGTCGTCGACCGGTACGTCCGTTACGAGGCGCTGTCCGACCTTTTGGCCGAATACGACGTGGCGGTCGATGCCGAGGCGCGCACTGCTGCCCGGGATCGCCTGATCGCTGCCGGCGTGGATGCCGGAGACCCCTCGTTGCCGCGCTTCATCGGGTGGCAGTCCGCCCTCGACGTGGTGGAGGAGGCCGGAGGCGGCATCCGGGCCGCCTACGAGGCCAACGCCCACCTGCTGGGCCACGACCTGTGCACCAGTCACATTCTCGTCTCTTACGAGGACGATGCCCGGGCCGTCATGCATCTCCTTGAGTCCGGGGAGGACTTCGCGGCATTGGCCGGATCGGTCTCCCAGGATCCGGGATCGGGACAGGCCGGCGGATCGCTGGGTTGTGTCGGACTCGGTCGTTTCGTTCCCACATTTGAACGGGCCGCCCTCGGAGCCCTAGCTGCCGGTGAGACTCTGGTGGGTCCGGTACCCAGCGAGTTCGGTTTCCACGTGATTCGCATCGACGAGGTGCGTCCCGTCGAGCCTGTGGCATTCGACGACCTCGGGGTCCGCCTGTCCGCCGCGCTACTCCAGATCGCCGGGCTGACCCGTACCGTCGAGGTGGACGCACGTTTCGGTGACTGGGACCCCGTGGTGGGACGGGTCGCTCCGCCCGCCGGCCCGCTAGCTCCGGCGCTCGCCCGACTGGGTTCGTGATCCGACGAGGTTCGTGAGGTCCGGTGAGCGGTCAGCACGTTTCCGCCACTAACGAACGTCCCCGGGTGACGGTGGTCGGCCTCGGGCCGGCCGGACCCGACCTGTGCACGACGGCCACGTTGGTCGCCATCGGCGAGCATCCCCATCGACTTGTCCGGACAGTCCGCCATCCGGCGGTCTCCGTGCTCGGTGACGCGGTGGTGGCCCTCGACCACCACTACGAGTCGGCTGTCTCGTTTACCGAGGTCTACGCCGGGGTGGTCGAGGAGGTGGTGGTCGCCGCCGAAGTTCACAGTCAGGTCCTGTATGCCGTGCCCGGTTCGCCGATGGTGGCCGAGCACACCGTCGAACTTCTGTTAGCCGACGATCGGGTCGACGTGACCCTCGTTCCGGCCCTGTCATTCTTGGACCTCGCCTGGGTGCGACTGGGCGTGGATCCGTTAGATAGCGGCGTCCGTATCGTCGACGCCCACCGCTTTCCGGTCGAGGCGGCCGGCGAGCGGGGACCATTGCTGGTCGCCCAGGTCGACAGCCCGGCGGTACTGGCCGACGTCGTGGCTGCCGTTGTCGATCCGCCGGACGAGCCGGTGACCGTGTTGCAGGGACTTGGTACCGACGACGAACGGATCGTGCAGGCCCTCTGGGATGACCTGCCCGATGTGGTCGACCCCGATCACCTGACGTCGTTGTTCGTACCCCGTCTGGCTGCGCCCATTGCCGCCGAGGTGCAGCGGTTCGTGGATCTGGTGGCCGTGTTGAGGCGCGAATGTCCTTGGGATGCCGAGCAGACGCACACCACACTGCGGCCCCACCTCCTGGAGGAGGCCCATGAGGTCCTCGAGGCCCTCGACGAATTCGACGAGGTCAGCGGTGAGGGCTCGGAGGCCCTTGAGGAGGAACTCGGCGACTTGCTCTTCCAGGTGGTCTTCCACGCTCGGATAGCGGCTGATGACGGGCGCTTCGACCTGGCTGACGTGACCCGGGGGATCCACGACAAACTCCGTCACCGGCACCCCCATGTGTTCAGGCCCGAGTCCGGTGAAGACCCGGTGGGCGTCGATGGTTCGGCCGACGTAGTGGCCAACTGGGACCGGATCAAGCAGGTCGAGAAGGGGAGGGAATCAGTGTTGGACGGCATTCCGCCGACACTGCCCGCCCTGGCCGTCGCCCAGAAGGTCGTCCGTCGAGCCGCCGGCATCGACGTCGAACCCGACCTTTCGCTGTCCGGGCTTCGGGATGACGAGGCGTTGGACGACGAGGCGTTGGGGGATCTCCTGCTGGCCTTGACAGTGTCTGCCTGGTCCGCCGGCCTAGATGCGGAGGACGCGCTACGCGGAGCGGTTGGTCGATTCTCGACGGTCGTCCGGGCCACCGAGTTGGAGCGCCTCTACGGCGGGGACCACCCCCGGTAGCGTTCAGGCCATGAGCAGCATCGCCGTGGTCGCCGGTCGTCAGGTCATCGACAGTCGGGGGAACCCGACGGTGGAGGTTGACGTCGTCCTGGAATCCGGTGCATCCGGCCGGGCCATGGTGCCCAGCGGCGCTTCGACCGGGATGTTTGAGGCCGTGGAACTCCGTGATGGTGGTGACCGGTGGGCCGGCAAGGGCGTGGGAGCCGCGGTGGCCAACGTGAACGGAGAGTTGGCGGCTGCCGTCCGGGGGTTGGATGCCTACGACCAGCGGTCCGTCGATTGGGCCCTGTGCGACTGCGACGGCACCGAAGACAAGGGCCGCCTGGGTGCAAACGCCATTCTCGGCGTGTCGCTCGCTGTGGTCCGTGCTGCGGCCGCGGATGCCGAGGCGCCGCTGTTCCGCTACGTCGGCGGCGCCAACGCCCACGTGCTGCCCGTGCCCATGCTCAATGTCCTTAATGGTGGCGAGCATGCCGACAACAACGTCGACCTGCAGGAATTCATGCTGATGCCGGTGGGTGCCGCCTCGTTCTCCGAGGGCCTGCGGTGGGGCGTCGAGTGTTATCACGTGCTCAAGAAGGTTCTGTCCGAGCGGGGCATGGCCACGGCCGTCGGCGACGAGGGCGGGTTCGCCCCAAACCTGGGTTCCAATGAGGAGGCCATCACCTTGCTGATGGAGGCCGTCGAAAGGGCCGGGCTCACCCCGGGCGATGACATGGGTATAGCGCTGGACGCTGCCTCCACCGAGTTCTTCCACGACGGCGCCTACCGTCTGGCTGGCGAGGGTCGGACTCTGTCGTCCGATGAGATGGCCGGCTACCTGGCCGACCTCTCGGACCGGTACCCGATCGTGTCCATCGAGGACGGCATGGCCGAAGAGGACTGGGATGGCTGGGCCGCCCTGTACGGGCTGGTCGGTGATCGGGTCCAACTAGTGGGCGATGACCTGTTCGTTACCAACGTCACCCGTCTCCAGAGGGGCATCGACGCCGACGTGGCCAACTCGATCCTCGTGAAGGTCAACCAGATCGGCACGCTTACCGAGACCCTCGAGGCAATCGAGATGGCTACCGCCAACGGATGGACGGCCGTCATGTCGCATCGGTCCGGGGAAACCGAGGACACCACGATCGCCGACCTGGCCGTGGCCACCAACTGTGGCCAGATCAAGACCGGTGCGCCGGCCCGTAGTGACCGGGTGGCCAAGTACAACCAGTTGCTTCGTATCGAGGAGATGCTCGGTGAAGCGGCCGCCTTCCGTGGGCGGGCCGCGCTAGCCGGCGGCTGAACCGTGCGACCAGCCGCCACCCGACGGCTGATCCTGCTGTTGGTGGTCGTCACCGCAGCCGCTGCTGCATTGCCGCTCGGGGTGGTGCCGTTTCGCGACTGGTTGGAGCAGCGGGACCGCACCGCAGCGCTGCGGGTCGAGGTTGAAGCCGTCGAGGACGTCAACCGGGGCTACGACGAACGGATCGACGCCCTGGGTACCGATGAAGAGATCGAACGGCGGGCCCGCGAGGACTACGGCCTGATCCGGCCTGATGAGGAGGCCTACGCCATTCCGCCGTCACCCCGTGCCGAACGAGAGATCCCTGGCGTCTGGCCCTTTGGCGACTGATGGGCCACCTACCCCGAACTCCCGGGCAACGGTTGCTTCAGCCGGTATTGCGCATTCCCGCGGCGATGCCGTTGATGGTCAGCAGTAGTCCCCGCTGGAGCTCGTCGTCGGCTGGCATACCTTTGGCCGGGCCGGACCGGGAACGATGCAGCATCTCCACCTGGAGGACGTTGAGCGGGTCGAGGTAGGCGTCGCGGACGGCCAGGGTGCGGCGCAGCGTCGGCTTCTCGGCCAGCAGGGCGGCACCGGTGATGGCCCGGATCTCGTCGGCCGTCCGGTGGTACTCGTCGACCACCGTGTCGAAGAGGTGGTGCAGCGACGGATCCACCAGGCGTTCCACGTAGTGGTGGGCAATGGCCAGGTCGGTCTTGGTCAGCGTCATCTCGACATTGGAGACGTAGGTCCGGAAGAAGTGCCAGTCCTTGTACATGGCGCGTAGTTCGTCGCCATGGCCGGCCGCCCGACACGCCGCCAGGCCGCTACCGGCGCCGAACCAGCCTGGGATGATCTGACGGGACTGCGTCCACCCGAACACCCAGGGGATGGCTCGTAGGTCGGCGATACCGGTGGTGGCCCCCCGGCGTCGGGCTGGGCGCGAACCGATGTTCATCTCGCCCAACTCCTCGACCGGCGTCGAGGTGGTGAAGTACTCCACCAGTCCTGGGGTCTCGACGAAAC
Organism: Acidimicrobiales bacterium; assembly: GCA_030747595.1. Taxonomy (NCBI): domain Bacteria; kingdom Bacillati; phylum Actinomycetota; class Acidimicrobiia; order Acidimicrobiales; species Acidimicrobiales bacterium. Next base: position 31,038 of record JASLKK010000003.1, read on the forward strand.
TCCGGTAGGCCGCGTAGGCGTCGTCTGCCATGTCGTCCATGATCGAGTGCCACCGGATGATGGTGGCCTCGTCGTGCCGGGGGGCCCTGTGGGCCAGTGACGCTTCGATCACCGCGGTGAACGCCAGGTCAAGATTTCGGCGGGCGATCTCGGGGTGCCCGTACTTGTCGGCGATGACTTCGCCCTGTTCGGTGAACTTCACTTCGCCGTCCAGTACGCCGTTTGGTTGTCCGAGGATCGAGGCATGGGTGGGGCCTCCACCCCGGCCAATCGTCCCGCCTCGGCCGTGAAAGACGCGAATGGGGATTCCCGTCTCGTCGGAGACCTCTCGGATAACCCGCAGGGCCTTGTGAATTTCCCACTGTGAGGTGGTGATGCCCCCGTCCTTGTTGGAATCCGAGTAGCCGACCATGACCTCCTGATTGCCGCCGCGGAGCTCCACGATGCGGCGGTAGGGGGCCACGGCGAACAGGGCCCGGAGGGTGGGCCCGATCGAGCGGAGGTCGTCGATGGTCTCGAAGAGGGGCACGAACCCGATCCGCGCCGTGTCGTGCGCTGGGTCGATGAGCCCCACCTCGCGGGCCAGCACCACGGGGGCCAGGACGTCCTGGACGCCCTGGGTCATGGAGATGACGTAGCTCTCGATCACGTCGTCACCGTCGCGGTCCATGATCTGACGCAGGGTTCGGAACAGTGCCAGAGCACCGGCGTCGTCGGGCGTGGCGGGCGGTGCCAGTGGCCGTCGGCTCTCCATCTCGGCGGCCAGAAGAGTGCAGCGTTCGGCCGGGGTGAGTGCGCCGTAGTCGACGTCGTTGGCGGCAAATAGCGTGGTCAGGGCGTCGTGGTGACGATCGGAGTGTTCGCGGACGTCGAGGGTGGCGAAGTGGAAGCCGATCACCTGGAGGATCCGTCGCACCCGGGCAACGGCTCCGTCGGCCAACAGGCCGCCACCGTTGGCTCGCAGGGAACGGTCGATGACCTGAAGGTCGGCGTGGAGTTCGGACGGTGACTCGTATCCACGTATCCCGGCGGTTGCGGTTTGGAAACCGGCGGTGGCCCGAAGTCGACGCCGGATGGCTTCGCACCGGATCCGGTAGGGCTCCGAGTGGTCGACCCGGTTGCCCAGGTCGGACAGCATTGAACGGTCGGCCTCGGTGGCCGTGGCAAGTTCATCGGACACGCCGTGGACCCTCGTGCTGATACTCAACTCATGGCCTAGGTCACGCACCTCCTCGGTGAGGATCTCGAGTGCGCGGCGGCGCTGCAGGCCGAGCACCTCGGCGGTGGTGGCCGGGAGCACGTTGGGGTTGCCGTCCCGATCGCCACCCACCCACGTCCCGAACCGGATGGGTACTCGATCGGCGGGCAGCGACTGGCCGATGGAGGATAGGGCGGCCTGCATTTCGTCGAACAGGTCGGGGATGGCCTCCCGGACCGTCAGGCCGATGTAGTAGAGGACTGAACGCGCCTCGTCCATCGGATCGGGGCGTACATGCCGCAGTTCGTCGGTCTGCCAGACGGCGTCGATGATCTCTTCGATTCGGCGGTCGATCCGTCGCTGGTCGGCCTCGGTGCGGCGCTGCTCGGACCGCTGTTCGAGGAGTTGACTCACCGTGGCCAATTTGTCGAGGATGGCCCGACGTGACGCCTCGGTCGGATGCGCGGTGAAGACCGGTCGGACCTCGGCTCGTCCGATGAGGGTGGCGATCTCGTTGGGGGTGACGCCCGTCGCCACCAACGAGTGGATGGTTTCCTCGAACTGGTTGGCGGCGTTGGGTGATCCTGAGTTGAGGTCCTCGATGCGGTGGACCTGTTCGGCCACGTTGGCCAGGTGGAAGTAGACGGTGAAGGCCCGGACTAGGAGGATGGCGTGGGCCACATCGGTGTCGTCGAACAACTCGTGGAGTTCGGTGGCCGCCCATCCTTTGGCAGAAGAGCTGGCGACGGCTGGCTCGTCGACGATCTGGCCATCGGGTGGGGTTTCCCGGGTGCCTTGCTCTCGGAGGTGTCGGGTTAGAGAGCGGACCCGTTCCACGGCCTCTAGTAGATCTTCGCCGTGCTGGCGCACCAGCGTGTTTCCCAACTGGGTCCCGAGGCGTCGGATGTCGGCCCGGAGGGCGGCGTCGGTGGGCTCAGGACCGCGCTCAGGTGTAACTGATGTCAACTGTGACATGCGGGAAACCTAGTTCTTGCGAGGGACCGAATCGTCCCTGTGGTTCTATCTACTTGAATACGAGGAAACATTCGTGCAGAATGCGTATCAGTTTCCTCCGCCCCATCCAGCATATGGGGCACTTCTTGTCGGAGCATCATGAGCCACACCCGATACGCCCCTGCCCGCCAGCGACTCCAACGGAGTGAGCTTGCCGTGCCTGGATCCAACCCGGCAATGTTCGAAAAGGCGGCAGCCAGCGACGTGGACTACGTGTTCCTGGACCTAGAGGACGCGGTCGCTCCCGGAGACAAGGAACAGGCACGCCGTAACGTCATCGAGGGTCTCCGGGACATCGACTGGCGAGGGCTGGGCAAGACCATCTCGGTTCGGATCAACGGCATCGACACCCATTACATGTACCGGGACGTCGTCGACGTGGTCGAGCAGGCCGGCGAGCACCTCGACACCATCCTCATTCCCAAGGTGGGCGTGGCTGCCGACGTCTACATGGTCGACGCCATGGTCACCCAGATCGAGGAGGCCACTGGACTCGACATCTCCGATGGCGGGATCGGCATCGAGGCTCTCGTCGAGACCACGCTCGGCATGGCCAACGTGGAGTCGATCGCCACCTCCAGTCGTCGGCTCGAGGCGATGCACTTTGGTGTCGCCGACTACGCGGCGAGCTGTCGAGCCCGCACCACCAACATCGGTGGTCTCAACCCGGACTACCCGGGAGACCAGTGGCATCAGGCTCTCTCGCGGATGCTGGTGGCCTGTCGGGCCTACGGCGTCCGACCTATTGACGGTCCGTTTGGCGACTTCAACGACCCCGACGGCTACCTGGATGGTGCCCGTCGTGCCGCCGCGCTGGGCTACGAGGGCAAGTGGGCCATCCATCCCTCCCAGATCGAGTTGGCCAACCAGGTCTTCTCGCCGCCCGCTGACGAGGTTGACCGGGCCCACCGGATCCTGGCGGCCCTCGAAGAAGCGGCTGCCGACGGTCGGGGAGCGGCTCAACTGGAGGGCCGGATGATCGACGCAGCGTCAGCCCGCATGGCCGCCAACGTGGTGGCCCAGGCCGCAGCCATCGCCGGTAAGTAGCCGAACCAGTAGATCCACGCCAGAAACGCGTTCGAGAAAGCAGGACGGAGACCAGTCCATGGACATCCACGAGTATCAGGCCAAGGCTCTGCTCTCGGAATTCGGCGTACCGATCGCCACCGGAGGTCTCGCCTACAGCCCGGAGCAGGCGGCCTATCGCGCCAAGGAGATCGGTGGCGAGAAGTGGGTCGTCAAGGCCCAGATCCATTCCGGGGCGCGAGGCAAGGCCGGCGGCATCCGCATGTGCGCTGACGAAAACGAGGTCTGGGAGGCCGCCGACGACTTGCTCGGTCGTCGACTGGTGACCAACCAGACCGGTCCGGCCGGCAAGGGCGTCTATCGCCTCTACATCGAGCCCGTGGTGCCCTTCGAATGTGAGCTCTACCTCTCCATGGTGCTCGACCGCCAAACCGAACGGATCGTGCTCGTCATGTCCGGATCTGGTGGCATGGAGATCGAGGAGCTGGCCGAGACCGACCCCGGGGCCATCCACCGCACCCACATCGAGCCAGCGGTCGGACTCCAGGGCTTCCAAGCTCGGGAGGCCGCCTTCGCCTGCGGCCTGGACGCCGGGCTGATCTCCCAAGCCGAGACCCTGCTGCTGGGGGCCTACCGATCCTTCCGGAACCTTGACGCCACCCTGCTCGAAATCAACCCGCTGGTGGTCACCGAGGAGGGTCGTCTACTGGCGCTGGACGCCAAGATGAGCTTCGACGACAACGCCCTGTTCCGTCACCAGAACGTGTCCGAACTCCGGGACAAGTCACAGGAGAACCCCCGTGAGATGAACGCCGCTGACCGTGGTCTCAGCTATGTGGGTCTCGACGGCAACATCGGCTGCATCATCAACGGGGCCGGCCTGGCCATGGCCACCATGGACATGATCAAGCACGCTGGCGGGGAGCCGGCCAACTTCTTGGACATCGGCGGTGGGGCCTCGCCCGACCGGGTGGCCAAGGCATTCAAACTGGTCCTGTCCGACGACCGGGTTGAGGCGATCCTCGTGAACATCTTCGCCGGCATCAACCGCTGCGACTGGGTGGCCGAGGGCGTCGTGAAGGCCATGACCGAACTAGACGTGAAGGTCCCGGTGGTCGTAAGGCTGTCGGGCACCAACGTCGAAGAGGGGCGTCGCATCCTCGACGAGAGCGACGTCGACACCATCACCGCAGAGACGCTGGCCGAGGCCGGCGAGAAGTCTGTGGCCGCCGTGTCCTGGGAGGCGAACTAGTCATGAGCATCATCGTGAACGAGAAGACCCCAGTCATCGTCCAGGGGTTCACCGGACGCATGGGCACGTTTCATGCCGAGGAGATGATCGAGTACGGGACGAACCTCGTCGGGGGGATCGCGCCCGGCAAGAGCGGGTCGGACCATCTGGGATTACCGGTGTTCGATACCGTCAAGGACGCCGTCAACGAAACGGGGGCTGAGGCGAGCATCGTGTTCGTCCCGCCACCCTTCGCTGCTGACGCCATCATGGAGGCTGCCGACGCCGGCATTGCCCACTGTGTGTGCATCACCGACGGCATCCCGGCCCAGGACATGATGAAGGTCAAGCGCTACATGCGGACCAAGCGGGTCGAGAGGCGAATGACCCTCATGGGCCCGAACTGCGCCGGCGTGATAAGTCCCGGCAAAGCCTTGCTCGGAATCATGCCCGGCCACATCTACGTCAATGGCCCGGTGGGCATCATTGGACGCTCCGGAACGCTGGGCTATGAGGCCGCCTCGCAGCTCAAGGCGTTGGGCATCGGGGTGAGTACCAGTGTTGGAATCGGCGGTGATCCCATCAATGGAAGTTCGTTCACCGACCACCTCAAGGCTTTCGAGCAGGATCCCGAGACCAGCTTGGTCTGCGTCATCGGCGAGATCGGTGGCCCACAGGAGGCTCAGGCAGCGGCGTTCGCCAAAGAACACATGCATAAGAAGGTGGTGGCTTACATCGCCGGCCTGTCGGCCCCCAAGGGTCGAACCATGGGCCATGCCGGAGCCATCGTCACCGGTCCCGGTGAGTCAGCGGCTGAGAAGGTCGAGATTATGAAGGACCACGGGGTGACGGTGGTCGAGCGACCGTCGGACTTCGGAGGCGTCATCTCCAAGCTCCTCTGACGTACCGACCCAGGGCTCCTCACGGAAGACGGTGGCGGCACGACGATGGGCCATAGCCTGCGGGCGTGCGAGAGTTGATCAACGACATCCAGCGGTGGCGCCGTCAGGGCCATCGGGTCGCGCTGGCCCGCGTTGTCGACGTGGAGGGCTCCGGGCCACGTCTGCCGGGCGCGGCGATGGCCGTTGCCGAGGGTGGCGAGGTCGCCGGATCGGTCTCGGGAGGCTGTGTCGAGGGAGCCGTGGTCTCCGAGGCGCTCGAGGTGCTGGCCACCGGTGACCGTCGCATGGTCTCCTTCGGGTACAGCGACGATGAAGCGTTCGCCGTCGGATTGACGTGTGGTGGCACCGTCCACATCTTCGTCGAACCCCTGGACTGGTAACCGGTGCCTGCGTCGACAGAGGGACGGACCGTTAAGGCTGGTGGGATGGACCAGATCTTCGACCGACTGGCCGAACTATTGGTCGACGAGGTGCCCGTGGCGTTAGCCACCGTCATCGATGAGACCGGCGAGGCAGTACCAGCAACGGGGGAGTCAGCGGTGGGCCGCCACCTGCTGGTCCGGCGTACCACCGGAGGTGGCGTCGAGGTTCTGGGTTCACTCGGTGACGAGGGGCTGGACCGGGTCGTCTCTCGTGACGCGCTCGGTGAACTGTCGGCCGGCCGCAGCGGTGTCCGCCACTATGGCGAACACGGCGAGGCTCGTGAGGAGACCATCTCAGTCTTCGTTGAGTCGTTCGCCGCTCCGCCTCGGATGCTGGTGTTCGGAGCGGTGGACTTCACCGCGGCGCTCGTGCGGGTGGCCAAGGTGCTGGGCTACCGGGTCACGGTGTGCGACGCCCGCGAAGTATTCGCCACTACGCAGCGGTTCCCGCTGGCTGATGAGGTCGTTGTGGACTGGCCCGACAGGCTCCTCGCCGAAGTCGGTCACGATCTCCGTCGCCGTGATGTGGTGTGCGTGCTCACCCACGACGTGAAGTTCGATGTGCCTGCCATCATCGGGGCGCTGGCCACCTCGGTCGGCTACATCGGGGTCATGGGGTCCAGACGAACACATGACGACCGCCTGGAGCGACTCCGGGAAGCCGGCGTAACCGACGAGGAGTTGGCTCGGCTGCGGTCACCCATCGGGCTGGACATCGGCGCCCGGACACCCGAGGAGACAGCCATCTCCATCGTGTCGGAGATCATCGCCCTGCGGACCGGACGTTCGGCTCGGGGGCTCTCGGCCACCGACGGCCCGATTCACGACTAAAGACGCAACCGTGCCTTCTGTGGGCGATAGGGCTACCCGAGCCGCCGTGGTGCTGGCCGCCGGAGGCGGCACCCGCTGGGAGGGCGACGGTCACAAGTTGCTGGCCGAACTGAACGGACGACCCTTAGCTGCCCACGCGTTGGACGCCGCTGCCGAAGCTGGCCTGGATGAACTTGTCGTGGTGACGGGGGCCGTGGACCTTTCCGCGGTGATCCCGGATGGGGCGACGGTGCTGCACAACGACCGGTGGGCTGAAGGCCAGGCCGCTTCCCTTCACTTGGCCCTGACCCATGCGGTGATCGCCGGCCACGACGCCGTTGTGGTGGGTCTGGCCGACAGTCCGGGTGTGCCGGCTGAGGCATGGCGGGCGGTTGCCTCGGTCGACGCCATTCTGGCCGTTGCCACCTTCGGCGGAAGCCGCCGTCCACCGACGCTGATCGGACGGAGCCTCTGGGGGGACCTTCCCGAGACCGGCGACGAGGGGGCGCGGACGCTTCTGGCCGAGCGGTCGGACCTCGTGGTGGAAGTACCGTGCCCGGGCGATCCCGCTGACGTGGACACCATGGAGGACCTCCGCCGATGGAGATGAGCCACGGTCGTACGACCGAGGGGCACGACGATCGGCCGACCGAGGGGCTGGTCGTAGAAGAACTTCTGGGTCGGCGACCCGAGGGGGCGTTCGTCGTCGTCGTCCGCGATGAGGACGGCACGCCGGTGGTCATTCGCAACCATCCGCTGCTGGACGACGGACGACCTATGCCCACCCGGTACTGGCTGGTTGGCAACGCCCTCCGGACGCGCATCGGCACGTTGGAGTCGACCGGCGGGGTCCGCGACGCCGAAGCGGCTTGTGATCCCACCGAGTTGGCCGAGGCTCATGGTCGGTACGCCGCCGAGCGTGATGCGGCTATTCCGGCCGACCACGAGGGACATCGCCCGTCAGGCGGTGTTGGTGGCACCCGCCAAGGGGTCAAGTGCCTCCATGCCCACTATGCGTGGTTCCTGGCCGGTGGCGACGACCCGGTGGGCCGCTGGATCCATGGCCGACTCGCTCCCGAGAGGACCGCGGGCGGGGAGCCGGAGGTGGGAGTAGTGGCCGCCATTGACTGCGGGACGAACTCCACGCGCCTCCTGATTGGTCGGGCTTCTGCTGGTTCGAGTCTGGCGGGATTCGAGACCCTCGACCGGCAGATGCACATCACCCGGATGGGGGAGGGGGTCGACGCCACGGGGCGACTGGCACCGCAGGCCATCGACCGGGTGTTGGCCGTCCTCGGTCGGTACCGCGAGGCCATGGATGCCTATGGGGTGGCCAGTTGTCGGATCACCGCCACCTCGGCGGCCCGGGACGCGGCCAATCGCGATGAGTTCTTCGACGCGGCCGAAGCCATCGTGGGATTCCGGCCCGAGTTGTTGTCTGGCCTGGACGAGGGGCGGCTGTCGTTCGCCGGAGCTACCGCGGACCTCGACGCCGACGATGGACCGTTCCTGGTTGTCGACATCGGCGGTGGATCGACGGAGTTCGTGGTCGGCACCACCGACGCCGAGGCGGCCTGGTCGTGCGACATTGGATGCGTCCGACTCACCGAACAGTGGATCGACCACGATCCGGCCCGACCCGAAGAGTTGGTGGCCTGCTTGTCGGTCACCGAAGCCCACCTCGATGAGGTGCTGCTCGAGGTTCCGGGGGCGGCCGACGCCCGCACGCTTGTCGGATTGGCCGGCACCGTGTCGTGCACGGCGGCCGTCGAGATTGGCCTGGCCGCCTACGACCGGGAACGAATCCACCATTTCCGACTCTCCAAGGAGGCGGTGGAGGACGTATACCGAACGCTGGCCACCGAGGATCGTGACGAACGCATGGCCAATCCGGGAATGGAGGAAGCGCGGGCTGACGTCATCGTGGGTGGCCTCTCGATCCTCGTGAAGGTGATGCGCCAGTTCGGCTTCGACGAGTGCCTGGTATCGGAATCTGACATCCTCGACGGCTTGGTGGCCTCGCAGGTTTGACCGTTCGACGAAGGCGGAGGCCCCAAGAACGTATTTCCTGAGGGGAGATAACTTTCCCACCAGTAGTGATTTATGGACTAGCCTGCGCTCCATGTCGCACGCTGACCGCATCCTCATGGGCCCCGGCCCCGGGAATCCGTACCCGGAGGTTATGGAAGCCTTCAGTCGCCCGGTCATCGGCCACCTGGACCCGGACTTCATCGCTCTTCTGGACGAGACCAACGACCGCCTCCGCCAGGTATTCCGCACCGCCAACCCGCTGACCTTTTCCGTATCGGCGACCGGCTCGGCGGGCATGGAAGCCACCTTCGTCAACGTGCTGGGCCCCGGCGACGTGGTCGTCATCGGCGTCAATGGCGTGTTCGGCGAGCGCATGTGTGACGTCGCGTCGCGCTGCGGCGCCGAGGTCGTCCGAGTCGACGCCGAATGGGGCACGGCCATCGACCCCCAGACCCTGCTCGACGCCCATCCGTCGCCCAAGGTCATTGCCGTGGTGCATGCCGAGACCTCGACCGGCGTTCGCAACGACATTGCTCCCATCGGGGCCGGAAAGGGCGACGCTCTGCTTCTCGTGGACTGTGTCACCTCCCTCGGCGGCATCCCGTTGGAGGTCGACGCCTGGGGCGTCGACCTGGCCTACAGCGGAACCCAGAAGTGCCTCGGGGTACCGCCCGGCCTCTCGCCGGTGACCGTGTCGCAGGCCGCCATTGAAGGCTTCGTCGAGAAGTCACAGTCCTGGTACCTCGACTTCGCCATGATCGCCAACTACGTGACCGGTGGCGGCGCTCGCGCCTACCACCACACCGCTCCCATCTCCATGCTGTACGCGCTCCACGCCGGTCTGGGCGTGGTGCTCGACGAGGGGCTCGAGAACGTCCAGGCCCGACACCAGGCATGTGGTGACCGGCTACAGGAAGGCCTCGTCAAGCGGGGCTTCGAACTCTTCGCCCAGGAGGGCCACCGGCTACCGGAGCTCACCTCTGTGATCGTCCCGGTGGACCGACTGCCCTCCGGCGTCGACGAAGCGGGCGTACGCAAGCGCCTCCTGGTCGACTACGGGATCGAAGTTGGCGGTGGACTCGGGCCGGTGGCCGGCCGGGTCTGGCGAATCGGCTGCATGGGCCACACCGCCCGCCAACGCAATGTGACTCTCTTGCTGGGTGCCCTGGACGAGATCCTGAGCTGACCTGCCGGAGCCCGTGGGTGGGTCCCGGGTTGTCCATAGACCCGGGCCGCCGGGGAAGATGCATCGTGGCTACCGAGGAGATCGTCGACAGCCCGGTCGTCCAGGGCCGGCGACTGGTTCTGCGACCCCTGGAGTCTGACGACTTCCAGGACTGGCGTGACGTCCGGCGACGCAACGCCGACTGGCTGACCAGTTGGGAGCCCCGCCGGGGATTCGGCCAACCCGACCCGGTGGAAGATCAGCAGGCGTTCGCCATGCGGTGCGCTACCCGGCGACGGGAACGCCAACTGGGCACAGGCTGGGGATTCGGCGTGTTTGTCATCGGTGACGTCGCGTCGCCCGCCTTCGCCGGCGAAATAAACCTCGCCAACGTGGTCCGTGGCGCCTTTCGCAGCGCCCACGTGGGGTACTGGATGGACGAGGACTTAGCCGGCAACGGCTACATCCCCGAAGCCCTGGCCGCACTCTGCAGATTCGCCTTCGACGAGGTTGACCTGCACCGCGTCCAGGTGTCGATCGTGCCCCGCAACACGAGGTCCCGTCGAGTGGTCGAGAAGTTGGAGTTCCGCTGCGAAGGACTCGCCGAGCGTTACCTGGAGATCGCCGGAGTGTGGGAGGACCACCTTCGCTACGCCATGACCGCCGAGGAGTGGTGTGTGCGACGAGCCGAACTGGTCGGCACGTGGCTGGAGGACGCGGGCTAGTTCTCGACGATTTTCACTTGTTTCCAGCGATCTTCGCCTGGAGCTTGGCCACCATCTCGGTGAAGGCCGGCTGACGCATCGACCAGACCTGGGGTTCGATCTCCAACTGCACCGACGGGACCGAGTCGGTCACCGCCGCGGTGTCGTGCAGGGTCTGCTTGGTGACGGCCACCAGTTCGCGTGGGTGCTTGGCCGCCTTGGCTGCGTACTCCACCGCCCGGTTCAGGAGGTCGTCGTCGTCCACGCAGTCCCAGGCCACGCCGTGCCGGACTGCCTCCTCGCCGTTCAGAATCTGTTCGAACAACACCATGGCTTTGGCTGTCTGGAGGTCGGTGATGTTGCGTAGGCGCCACGTGTGGCCGCCGCCCGGGTGGATACCGATAGTCAGGAACCGAGAGTCGAACCGGGCTGACCGGCCGGCGATGACCAGGTCGCAGGCCAGGATCATGTTCATCCCGGCGCCCACCGCTGCACCGTTGACGGCCGCCACCGTGGGAAGCGGCGTGTGGGCCACACGAAGAAAGCCCCGGTAGATGTCGGGGAGCGAACCGTCGGCTCCGTCTTTGCCGGCATCCAACAGGTCGTCCAGCACCGCTCCGGCGCAGAATGCCCGCCCCTCGCCGGTGAGGACGACCGCTCCGACGCCCTCGTCGGCCTCCAACTCGTCAAAGGCCGTGAGCAGCTCGTCGTTCAACTCGTTGCTGATCACGTTGCGACGATCGGGATCGTCGAAGGTCAGGATGGCCACACGGTCGCGTCGTTCGATTCTCAGCATGCTCATGGTCGGAGTCTCGCACGGGCCCGATCGGAGCTGACCATCAGAGTTCTGGCCATCAGAGTGCAGGCAGCCCCAGATGTCCGCTAGCCGGTGCGGACGGGGCCTCATCTAGGGTCGAAATCATGTCGACCGGAGCTCAAGTCTCGCCCGGTCGGCGGTATCCGGCGATGGCCTTCCGCAACTATCGACTCTTCTGGATCGGTGGTGCGCTCACCAATAACGGCCGGTGGACCCAGTACGTGGCCACCTACTGGATCGTGTACCAGATCACCGAGTCCGCGGCCTGGGTGGGGACTGCCGCCTTCGCGTCGTTCATCCCGATGCTGATCACCAATCCGGTGGCCGGCTACGTGTCGGACCGCTTCGACCGCCGAAAGGTGCTGCTGTGCACGAACACGGGCTGCTCCCTGCTGGCTGCGCTGATGGCCATCACCTGGGGTCTGGGCGTTCGCAACGTGGCAGCCTGGATCGGCCTTTTGTTGGCTGGTGGGTTCGTCTACGGGATCCAGCTGCCCACCTGGCAGTCATTCGTGGCCGAATGCGTCCCCCGCGAGCACCTCCGCAACGCCATCACCTTGAACTCAACCCAATTCAACGCGGCCCGGACGTTCGGCCCGGCTCTCGGCGGTGTACTCATCGGAACGGTCGGACCCGGGTGGGCGTTGTTCGTGGCGGCCGCCTTCTACGGTCCGGTCCTCACCGCGTTGTACCTGATTCGGGCCTCTGACCTGTTCCGGCCCGAACGGGTGCCCGACGGGAATCCGACCGACCATGCGCCGTCGATCCTCGGGGACTATCGGGAGTCGATCCGGTACGTCCTGGGCTCGCCGGGCATCAGAGTGGCCATCGGGACCACCGCTCTCGTGTCGACCATGGGTCAGCCGGTGGTCCAGCAGATCGTGGTGTTCGCCGAGGAGGTGTTCGAGGTCTCGCCGTTCTGGTTCGGCATGCTCGGTTCGGCGCAGGGCCTGGGTGCCCTGCTGGCCGCCCCGCTAATCGTCGGGGAACTCGGGCAGATGAAGCGCTCCAGGATCCAGGTGTTCGCCACCTGCGGGTACGGCATCGCTCTCATGTTGTTCGCGGCCGCTCCAGTCCTCTGGATGGGGTTCGTGGGACTAGGCCTGATCGGATGCATGCACCTCGGGTCGGCCTCCAACCTGAACGCCACCGTGCAACTCCAGGTCGACGACACCATTCGTGGGCGGGTGATGGCCCTGTACCTGATGGGGGTGCTGGGGGTGTCGCCATTCGCCAACTTGGCCATGGGGGCGGCCATCGCCGTGTTCGGCCCCCGCCCGGTCGTGGCCTTCGCCGGTCTCGTGGTGCTCGGCGGGGGAGTGTTCCTCCACCTCACGGGCCGGTTCCGACTCCTCGACGTCAATTGAGCAGCGATCCGAGCGGACGGCCGACCTGAGACGACCGGCTGATCGTCAGTCGTCGTCGAACTCGGCTCGATGGGCCTGACCGACATCGCATTCGTCATAGGCCGGACACCACCTGCAGGGTGGTCCCGGTATCCGGTTCGGCGTTCGGCCGCCGTGGCGGAGCTCGACCAGTCGCCCGACGCCGTCGGCCACCCGGGCAATGGTGGTTCGGAGGGTTTCGATGGTCACCGCCTCGGGGACGAAGTGGGCCCGATCCAGATAGTAGGAAGCCAACATCCGCGGTGGAACGCCGATCCGGAGTGCATCGATCAGGGCGTAGAAGCGGAGGTCCTCGCGGTGAAGGGGAAGAGACGTGCCGGTCTTGAAGTCCACGATGACCTTGCCGGCCTGGAGCCCGCGGGCCGTGCCCAAGGAGAGGTCGACCTTGCCGTCGAGGACTACCCGGCCGTCACACAACTCGGCCCGGAGTCGGGACTCGGTGACCGGTCGCCAGGCCGGCTGGAGGCGAGGCCAGCACTCCACGAACTTCGTGAAGGAGTCCACGGCAAGGGAACGCAGTTCGGCCCGTTCGGCCTCGGACACCCCCTGGAGCCAGTAGCCCAGGCCCCGGTCCTCAGCTTCGAGGCGGGCCAGGGCCTCGTCGACCAGGGACGGAGGCTCGAAGTCCCGTCGCCAGTGGACGGCCAGTTCCACGGCTTTGTGCACCACTGATCCACGGGCGATGGGCACCCGCCATTCGAAATCCTCGGCATCCTCGGCGAGGTACTTTGCCTCGCACCCGTGGACCTGACCGAGTCGGTGTTTGGAGAGGTAGACGTCCTCGTTCGGCGGGAGGGCGTCAAGGTGCGGCTCGATGGCCGTCTCGAGGGCCGCTCGGAGGTGCGGGCGGAGGTCCTCGTCGAATTCCGGGCGATCGCCGGCCCTGGCGCCCAACTCGTCGAGCACCGCCTGCTGGGCGGGGTTCAGCTCCTCGCGTTTGGTGGTGGGGTCATCGGCCCCTCGGTCTTCCGACATGAGACGAGTATGACCCGAGAGGGCTGTCACAGGCGGGCGCGAAGATCGTCGGCATGGAGCGGAGAGATGAGAGATCACCAAGAGCGGGTACCGGGCGCAGCGAGAGCCCGGGGGCCATCCGGTTCGCCGAAGCGGCCCGGTCGATCGGGCGGGCCGCCCGGTTGCGGGGCCTCGAGGTGCCGACCTTCCGGAGCCCACCCGGCCTGGAGGGGGTGCAGCGAACCATCCGGCGACGCGGCGCGTCGGCCACCGTCTCGGTGGTGGTCCGGGGTCGCCCCTGGGGTGCCGTGCTGGCCGACATGGTCGAAGGCGTGGCGGTAGCCAACGAGTTGGACAGTCGACGGGCCGACACCGTGCGAGCCGCGTTGTGGCAAGCCGTCGACGAACCGGCGCTCGCAGCCTGAGGCCTGCGGGCTGGCTACCGTGGGCGGTACGCCCGGGTGGCGGAACTGGTAGACGCAGCGGGCTTAAACCCCGCGGCCCCTCCGGGGGCGTACAGGTTCGAATCCTGTCCCGGGCACGGCTATTCCGATCGCGTACCGCTGCGGTTCCGGACGAGGGGGAGCGCGGGGGAGAATGTCCCCATGTCAGAATCCCCCGATGCCCAGATGGGCGAATCGCCCTACCGGTACCCCTATCCGTCGCCTGACCTGGCTGCCCGACATCCCTTCGTGGTCCATGACCATCAGCGGGTCGATGACGACACCATGCGCAGCCGTGCCGAGGCGTTTCGCTCCTCGGTCGACCGTCGACGCAGCATTCGGATGTTCAGCCCCGACCCGGTACCCCGGGACCTCATCGAGTCGGCGGTGGCCGCTGCCTCGACCGCCCCCTCTGGTGCCCACAAACAGCCGTGGACCTTCGTAGCGGTCTCCGACCCGGCGACCAAGGAACGGATCCGACTGGCCGCGGAAACCGAGGAGAAGGCCAACTACCTCGAGAACCGGATGAACGCCGAGTGGCAGGAGGCCCTGGCCCCGTTGGGGACCGATCACCACAAGGAGTTTCTGGAGGTGGCTCCGTGGCTGGTCGTCCTGTTCGAGCAGCGATACGAGTGTCGTCCGGACGGATCGAACCGAAAGAACTACTACGTCAAGGAGAGCACGGGCATCGCCGCTGGATTGTTCGTGGCGGCCATCCACGAGATCGGCCTGGCCACCCTTCCCCACACGCCGTCACCCATGGCCTTCCTGCGGACCGTGCTCGGCCGTCCCGACAACGAGCGCCCGTTCGTGATGTTCCCCGTTGGGCATCCACTTCCTGGTGCCTGTGTGCCTGACCTGGCCCGCAAGGCCCTCGAAGAGGTGCTGGTCGTCATCGACGACTGAACGACGTTCCCACGACCAGGGGGACCGGCAGGGCGCCTCGCCGGACGGGGAGACTCGTCAGAGTAGAAGAGCGGTGCCCACCACCGTGAGGGCGGCGCCCGCCCAGGCGCCGACGGTCGGAACTTGGCGCATCCGTAGCCACAGGAGGGGAAGCAGGATGACCGGCGTGGTGGCCGAGAGGATGGTGGCTACACCGGTATCGCCGTGCCCGAGCGACCACAGCAGCAGCGACATGCCCACCACCATGGCCACGAAGCCACTCCCGGCAAGCCGAAGATGGTCCAATGGCAGCAATGCGCCGCGCCGTGCCGGGCGAGCCAGCCGGTCACCGGGTCGGGCGAAGACCCAGAGGGCGATCGTGGCTATCACCACCCGGGCGGCTGCCACGGCCAGCGTGTCGGCTCCACCGTCGAGGATCGGCTTGACGGCCAATGCCCCGAGGGCCTGACCGAGGGCGCCGATACCGGCCCATGTCGCCCCGACCAGCAGTGATCCTTCGACCCGTTCGAAGACGTCGGTGTGGGTTCCGCTGCGTGAGCCGAAGTTCACGGCCAGAGTGATCCCGGCCACCGTCAGGACGGCGCCGACAAGAGCCCATGGGGCGAATGACTCGTCGAACAGCAGCACGCCACCCACCGCGGCCAACGGGGCATTGCAGGTGAACAGCACCGACGTTCGACGGGGACCGATCCGTGCCATGGCGGTGAACAACGCCAGATCGCCCACCAGGATCCCAACCAACCCCGACACGGCCAACAGGCCCAGATCGGACGCGTCCAGGGTCGTCCAGCCTCCGGTGGCGGTGACTAGGACGAGGAGCATGGCACTGACGTACAGCATCCGAATGCGGCAGAACCGGGGACCGCCGAGCCGACGCACCGGTTCGGCGGCGATGAGGCTGCTGCACGCCCAGGACGTGGCAGCCAGAAGAGCGGCGATCTGATAGGGCAGATCGGCAGTCCACCACCGGTGATCCGTTTCGGCACCATCGGATATGGGGCATCGGGTGTGGGTTCCGAGGTGCGGTGCCGTGC
The DNA here is from genome assembly GCA_030747595.1 of Acidimicrobiales bacterium. Classification (NCBI taxonomy): domain Bacteria; kingdom Bacillati; phylum Actinomycetota; class Acidimicrobiia; order Acidimicrobiales; species Acidimicrobiales bacterium. The sequence continues at coordinate 47,101 of JASLKK010000003.1, forward strand.
GAGGATGCGCGCATGGGTTCTGAACTACGGGCGTTCGAAGGCGAGGACGCCGCCGAAGAGCGAGCGACCGGAGGTTGTGCCTGCGGTGGAGTCCGCTACCGGGTCACCGGTGGGCTCCGTGACGTCGTCCACTGCCACTGCGAGCCGTGCCGGCGGATAACCGGCCACCACATGGCGGCCACCGCGGCGCGAGCTGAGGACCTCCACCTGGAGTCCGACGAAACGCTCCAGTGGTACCAGCGAACCGAGACCGTCCGGTACGGGTTCTGTTCGGCGTGTGGCGGCACCCTGTTCTGGGAGGCCACCGACAAGGCGAACCGTGTGTCGATCGCCGCCGGCACCCTTGACCAGCCGTCCGGCCTGCGAACGGGGGTGGCCATCTACGCTGGCGATGCCGGCGACTACCACCACCTCGACCCAACGATCGAGACTTTCGATGGCGACCAGGCCGTCGACTAACCGTCCATCATCGAGCCCAGGGTGGACCAGGTCTGACCGCCTCTCGAACTCCACGGGGGTACCCGGTGGGGCGGGGTGCCGGATCTATGCTCCGACCATGCGCAGGCTCGCCTTTTCCCTGACCGTTCTCGCCTTGGTTGCCACCGCCTGTGGCGGCTCCGACGACGATCCTGTCGTCGTCCCGGCCACCACGACGGCCATCTTCGCTACCACCACGGTTGATGTACCGACCGGCGACGCCTCGGCCGCCACGACCACGACTGAGGCCGTATACGAGGCGCCCACGACCACGACCACGATCACAGCGGCGCCGGCCACCACCACGGAGGCACCTCCGGAGGTCGCCGAGTCGGTGACCGTCGAGGCCGGCGATTCGCTGTCCAAGATCGCCAAGCGGTTCGGCACCAACGTCGACACGCTGGTTCGCATCAACGAACTGTGCGACGCCAATCAGATCTTCGTCGGACAGGTCATCCTGCTCACCGATCCGGATGCCGACGAACCCGCCGAGGAAGGCGACGTTCTCATCGTGACCGTCATGGCCGGGGATTCGTTGACCAAGATCGCCAAGCGCCACGACACCACGGTCGAGGAGATCATGGAACGCAACGCCATCGACGACGCCAACCTCCTCTTCGTGGGTCAGGAACTGGTCATCGACGGGGACGTCCCGGCTCCTGACGAGCCTGAGGTCAACCCGAACTGTTGACGCTCCGCCTCGACGAGCGCGACGCCGCACGTCTGGCGGGAGACGAGGGTCCGGCAGTTGCCCTGGCCATGCGGGTGGTGACCCGGGTCGCCGAGGCCATGGAGGCCGACCGACTGTTGGACGTCGTCGGGGCCCACATCGACTCCTGCCTGTTCACGGGCATGGCCGCACTCGACTTTGCCGATCGCCTGGCTGGGGGTGGCGCCCGGGTTTCGGTGCCGACCACCCTGAACGTCTCGTCCCTCGACCTGCTCCACCCCGAACTCTCCCGGGGTGATCCGGAAGAGGCCCGATTGTCGCGCCTCCTCATGGAGCGGTTTGAGGAAATGGGCTGTCGGCCCACCTGGACCTGCGCGCCCTACCAACTTGAAGATCGCCCGGCCTTCGGTGAGCACGTGGCGTGGGCCGAGTCCAACGCCATCGTGTTCGCCAACTCTGTCCTCGGAGCACGCACCCACCGGTGGGGGGACTTCATCGACCTTTGCTGTGCGATCACCGGCCGTGCGCCGGCTGCCGGCCTGCACCTCGACGCCAACCGGGTGGCCACCGTGGTAGTTCGACTTAGCGAGGTGTCTGACGACCTCCTGGATCGTGACGTCCTCTACCCGGTACTCGGCGGCCTGCTCGGGTCGCTGGTCGGCAAGGCCGTCCCGGCCATCGTGGGCCTGCCGTCAGGGGTCTCCGAGGATCGGCTGAAGGCCGTCGGTGCCGCCGCGGCCTCGACGGGCAGCGTGGGCCTGTTCCACGTCGTGGGTAGCACGCCCGAAGCCCCCACGCTCGAAGCAGCGCTTGGAGGCCGTCCCCCGGTGGCCGAATTCCGGATCGGGCCATCGGAACTCCGGGTCGCTCGGGACCGACTCAGCACGACCACCGATGGCCACCTTCGTACGGTCAGCCTCGGCACGCCGCACTATTCGGTGGGGCAGTTCGGTCGCCTCGTCGAGGTTCTGGGCGACCGTCGCGTCCACGACGGGGTTGCCGTCTACGCCTCGACAGGTCGTGACGTGCTCCACGAGGTCGAGTTGCGTGGCTGGGCTGACCGCCTGGCCCGTGCCGGCGTCCAGTTGGTGGTCGACACCTGCACCTACTTCACGTCCATCATCGAGGACACGTCGGGTACTTCGATGACCGACTCGGCCAAGTGGGCCTACTACGCGCCGGGGAACCTCGGCGTCGAGGTGGTGTTCGGCAGCGTCGAGGACTGCGTCGAATCGGCGATCGCCGGCCGGGTGGTCCGTGACGAAGGGTTGTGGGCTCGTGCCTGAGCAGGTGCCTGCTCTGATGCTTGAGGGCCGGGCCATGGTGGCCGGCGAGGCATCGGGCCAGGTCCTCCGTCTGGACGAGCCTCTGAGTTTCTGGGGTGGCCTCGATCCGGCGACCGGCCGGATCATCGACCGGCGTCACCCCCAGGTCGGACAGTCGGTGACCAACCAGATACTGGTCATGCCCTCCGGTAGGGGCTCCAGTTCTGGAAGCAGCACCCTGTGCGAGGCGGTCCGTGCCGGGACGGGCCCGGCCGCCATCTTGATGGGGGAACCAGACGAGATCATTGCCCTCGGCGCTGTAGTGGCCGACGAGATCTACGGTCGACTGATCCCGGTGGTCGTTCTTCCGGCCGATCGGTTCGACGACCTGTCGACCGGTGTCCGAGTCGAGGTGTCCGGGGCGGTCTGTCGGGTCGGGGCGTCCGGTCAGACGGCGAGCGCGTAGCCCACAAGTCGTTCGTAGAGACTCCGGGCCTCGGCGACCACCGGTCGGAGGTGGGTTGGAACGGGTTCAGTGCTGGGCACCCCGGCCTCAAAGCCCGTGGACCGGTGGGTGCTGGCGTACCAGTGCTTGGCCCACACGCCGTCGGCGGGCTTGGGCCCGGCCGGCCACGAGAGCATGGCCGGGTCGAAGGGCAGGCCGAGGCGACCACACAACAGCCTCAGCATCGGCTCGGGTGAGGCCAGCAGTGCGGCTGAGTCGACCACGAGCGGTTCCTCGCCGGCGGCAAGCATGGCCTCCAGTAGCTCGACCTGGATGGACAACCCGGTGTCGGCCACCCCCACATCGGGGACGTTCTTCGCGAACGACGTCACCACCCGCTCCGGGTCCCGGATCAGGAGCATGTTGCGACACGATTCGAGGAAGTCCAGATCGAGGTCGACTGCGTGGTGGGCCATCTGCTTGAAGAAGACCACTGGCGTCGGATGGTCGCCGAGGATCACGTCTCGTACTACAGCTTCGCCGTCGGGATCCTGGCTGGCTAGCACCTCGGCCCTCCCGGGGTGCTGGCGCCCGGTCACCCGCAGGTAGTGGGCGTAGATCGGTTCGTCGAACACCTTGGTGTCGGCCCGTTGCCCGAAGGCGTACATGAACGACGTCGAGATGTTGCGTGGTCCCGACCAGCAGTTGATGCGAAGGGTCATCAGGAAAGCAGCCCTGGTCAGCGGGACACGTCAGCTTCGACGGCCGCCTGGTACAGGTCACGAAGTAGGGCCGTCATGGTTCCCGGGCCACCGTCGCCGATGCTTCGCCCATCGACGGCGATCACAGGAGTCAGGCCGGCGAACGTGCCGGTCACGAACGCCTCGTCAGCCGAGTAGACGTCGGTCAACGAAAACGGCTTCTCGTGGACGGTCAGCCCGGCCTGCGGTGCAATCTCCAGCACCAACTGGCGGGTGATGCCGTTCAGGTTGTAGTGCCCGGTCGACGTCCACACCCCGCCGTCGCGCACCACGAAGAAGTTGGTGGCGTTGCAGGTGGCCACCGCACCGGTCGGATCCAGCATGAGGGCCTCGTCGGCACCGGCCTCCACGGCTTGGATGAGCGCGATCACCTCGTGCAGCTTGGAGTGGCAGTTGAGACGCTGGTCAAGCGTGTCGGGCGGCGGGCGTCGCACGGTTGCCGTGAACAACGAGATGCCTGACTCCAGTACCGCCGGATCGGCCGCCTTGTACTCGGCAATGATGACCACGTTGGGCCCACCCACACAGTTCGACGGGTGCTGGGAGGGAGTTTTCTTGTCGCCCCGGGTGACCATGAGTCGTACGTGCACATCGTCGTGCATGTCGTTGTGGTCCACGGTTGCCTGCAGGGCGTTGGCCACGCCATCCCGGGTCATCTCGATATCGATGCCGGTGGCGGCCAGTCCGGCGAACAGGCGATCCAGGTGGCGGTCCAGGAAGGCGAACCGGCCGTGGTGCAGGCGAAGCCCCTCCCAGACGCCGTCGCCCACCAGGAAGCCGCTGTCGAACACCGACACCTTGGCCTCGTGACGGGGAAAGAACTCGCCGTTGATGAAGATCTCGACGGTGGCGTTGCGTTCGTCGGTTAGGGCCTGGTGGGTGCTGCGGGACATAGCGGGAGCGTACCGAGGGCCACCACCGGGTGGCCGGCCAGATGTCAGCGGGCCGTTGATATGCCAACGGTGACGGAGGACACGCGACCACACCGCCGGGCAGGTAATCTTCCGTCTGCCCTTTGCCAGTGACGTCAGACGGAGCACCTGTGCCAACCCACGCCATTACGACGAAGTCAGCGCGACGACTCGTGTCCGTCGACCGCTTCCTCACCTTCATCAGGGTCTTCTTGGTGACCGTGATCGTGGTCGGGTTCCTGGCCTTCATCTGGCAGCAGTTCGACGCCGACAACCCGTTCGCCCAGTGGCGCAATCCCGGTGCCCGAGGTCTAACCGGCGACCAGTTCAAGGGCCTACTCATCTCCGGCCTCTCCCAGGGTTCGATGTACGGCCTGATCGCCTTGGGCTACTCCATGGTCTACGGCGTGCTGGGCTTCATCAACTTCGCCCACGGTGAGGTGTTCATGGTGGGTGCCATGACCGGCTTCATCGCCTCGGACAAGTTCCAGGCCAACGGGATGTGGGAGTCCAACTTCCTGCTCTGCCTGGCCCTGATCATCGTGATGGCCGTGTTCTTCTCAACGTTTACCGCGGTGGTCATGGAGAGGGTGGCCTACCGGCCGCTTCGCAACTCGCCCCGCCTCATTCCGTTGATCACGTCGATTGGTGTGTCGTTCTTCATCCAGAACTTCGTACTCGGTCTGTTCGGTCCGGCCACCAAGAGTTACCCCCGTCTCCCGGAGTGGTTGGCCAAGCAGCGGTCGATCCTGACGTTCGAGATCGCCGGAACCCGCTTGCTGGTGTTGGTGGTGGCCGCCGTCTCGATGGCCGGACTCTGGTACATCGTCGAACGCACCAAGACCGGCAAGGCCATGCGAGCCGTCGCCGAGGACAAGGAGATCGCGTCCCTCATGGGGATTGACGTGAACCGCACCATCGTCACCACGTTCGCCGTGGGTGGCGCCATGGCCGGCGTGGGAGGGATCCTGTGGGGGCTCATGTTCCGGTCGGTGACCCATATGACCGGCTTCCTACCCGGCGTCAAGGCTTTCACTGCAGCGGTGGTCGGCGGCATCGGCAACCTGGGTGGCGCCATGGCCGGCGGCATCTCTCTGGGCTCAGCGGAGTCCATTGCTCCACTGGTCATCCTCGAACCGCTCGGCGTGCCGGGCGTGTCCCAGCTCAAGGACGCGGTGGCCTTCACCGTGCTGGTCCTCGTGCTCCTGTTCAAGCCCTCCGGGCTCTTCGGAGAGCGGCTCTCATCGGAGGATCGGGCATGAGTACCTTGGCTGCACCCATGCCGTCCTCAGCTCTGGATCAGGACTGGCGAAAAGTTCTCCGATGGGGGTTCATCTGTGGCGGCGCCCTGATCGCCCTCTGCCTTGTCGGCATGCCCGTCGAGTTGGATCGCCGAGAAATCATCGAGCGGTACCTGAGTCTCGGCTACCTCTCAGTGGTGCTGGTCCCCCTCGTCATCGGCTGGGTATCTGCCAGTCAGGTCGTCCTTGAGGGCTTCGAGTCCCGCAAGCAGGGCCTGTTTGACCTTGTCACCGGTCTGGTGGTCGGCGTGATCGGCGGCGGGCTCCTGTCACTGCTCATGGTGGCGCTTGACACGTGGAACCTGCGGGACCCGCTGGTCAACTGGAGCCCCAAGCTCTTTCGATTCCTGACCTATGAGAACGGCATGGGCTTCGGTGCCGGTGCATGGATCGTGACCTGTGGGGTACTCGGCCTGGCTGGGGCGTCGTTGCACGTGGTGCCCCGCTTCGCCCGTCGCATCGTGGCCATCGTCATAATCGGATTGTTGTCCCTGTCGGTGCTGGAGGCTGCGGTTTCGGACGTCTCGGAGGGCTTCGGCCTGGAGTGGCTGACCGATCTGATCTACGCCAAGAAGGGTGGCCTGACCCTGACGTCGGCCTTCGTGGTCGGCGCCGTGATAGCCGTCGTGGCGGCGCTCACCGACGGCCGGGTCAAGGCGGTGACAAACCGGTACCGCGACATGGAGGGCGTCGAACGGCAGAAGACCTCCATGATCCTGTTTGCCGTGGTGGCCGTCCTGTGCATTGTCCTGCCGATGTTCCTCGGCAAGATCATGAACGAACTGCTGGCCAACGTCGGACTCTTCCTGTTGCTGGCCCTCGGTCTGAACATCGTGGTCGGCCTGGCCGGCCTTCTCGATCTCGGCTACGTGGCCTTCTTCGCCGTCGGCGGCTACACGACCGCGGTGCTCACCTCACCAAACAGCCCGTGGTTCGCCCCTGAGCTGCACTTCGGATTCAGCCTCTTCTTCGTGGTGATCTTCGCCATCATCGTCGGCCTGGTCATTGGGGCGCCCGTCATCAGGATGCGCGGCGACTATCTGGCCATCGTGACCCTCGGCTTCGGCGAGATCATCCGCCTGCTGTTCATGTCGGACTGGCTGGGCCCGTACTTCGGTGGCGCCCAGGGCATCACCAACGTGCCGGGCGTTGACCTGGGCTTCGCCATGGTGAAGGGCACCGACCCGAGGTCGGTCTTCTACCTGGTGTTGTTCTTCTCTGTGATCGCCATCTACGTGTCCTGGCGCCTGCAGGCGTCCCGCCTGGGTAGGGCCTGGATGGCCATCCGGGAGGACGAGCAGGTGGCCGAGGCCATGGGTATCAACACGGTGAGTGCCAAGTTGATGGCCTTCGTGGTGGGTGCCGTGCTGGCGGCCTTCAGCGGTGCCGTACTGGTGGCCAAGGTCGGCTCCGTGTTCCCGACCAGCTTCATGATCCTGATCTCGATCATCATCCTCGTGGTGGTGATCGTCGGCGGGATGGGCAACATCGCCGGCGTGATGGTCGGCTCGTTCGTCCTCATCGGCGTCCTTGGTGGGCCCAAGCAGCCCGGCCTGCTCCAGGAGTTCCAGAACTTCAAGCTGCTCATCTACGGGATGCTGCTCGTCTTCATGATGCTGAAGCGTCCGGAGGGCCTCGTGCCGAGCGCCCGCCGTAGTCGCGAGCTCCACCAAGAAGAGTTCCTGCAGGACGCCTGGCTCAGGGGAGACAAACCCGGCATCGACGATGACGATGACGCGGCGCCCCTGCTAGTGGGCGACGGGGGAGGGGAGGAGGAATGAGCCTTCTCGAGATCAAGGACCTAAAGATCACCTTCGGTGGACTCGATGCCCTGTCGGGACTGAACTTCCATATCGACGAGGGCGAGATCGTCAGCGTGATTGGCCCCAACGGCGCCGGCAAGACGACCTTCTTCAACGCCATCTCAGGCCTGGTGACCCCCACTGAGGGCGACATCCTTTTCGAAGACGAGACGATCGTAGGGCTCGATCCCAGCACGGTGACATCACTCGGCATCGCCCGGACGTTCCAGAACGTTCGCTTGTTCCCCAACATGACCATCCTCGAAAACGTGATGGTGGCCCAACACTGCCGGACCAGCCAGCTGGTCTACGGGGCGCTGCTCCAGACGAAGGCCTTCAAGCGCGAGGAGCGGGAGATCCGGGAGCGGGCCATCGAGGTCCTCGAGTTCTTCGGGCACCGCCTCGTCGGCTACCGGATGGACCAGCCGGCTTTCGCGCTGTCGTACGCCAACCGGCGCCGCCTCGAGATCGCACGTGCCATGGCCACCCAGCCTCGCCTGCTACTGCTCGACGAACCGGTGGCCGGAATGAACCCGATAGAGACCGCGGAGTTGACTGCCCTGGTCGGTCGGCTCCGTACCGAGTGGGGCTTCACGATCATCATGATCGAACACGACATGAAGGTGGTACGTGACGTCTCGGACCGAGTCGTGGTTCTCGACCACGGGGTGCCCATTGCCCAGGGGTCCTACGACGAGGTGTCGACCAACCCGGACGTGGTGGAGGCCTACCTGGGTCGTCCCGTGGAGGCCAACTGATGAGCGAGACCGCTTCCACCAACGGCGCCACGCCACTTCTCGAGTTCCGCCAGGTCAACACCCACTACGGCGCGGTCCACATCCTCAAGGACGTCGACCTGTCCATCTACCCGGGTGAGCTGGTCTGCCTGCTGGGCGGCAATGCCTCGGGCAAGTCCACGACGCTCAAGACCCTGCTGGGTATGGTCACGCCGACGTCGGGCGAGGTGGTGCTGGACGGCGAGGTCGTCAACGACAAGCCGACCAGCTACCGGGTCATCAACGGCATCACGATGGTTCCCGAGAACCGCCGGCTCTTCAAGCGCCTGTCAGTCAAGGAGAACCTTGAGTTGGGGGCCTACCTCCGCAACGACAAGGACGGCATCGCCGAGGACCTCGAGAAGATCTATGACCTGTTCCCACGGGTCAAGGAGCGCCTCTCGCAGAAGTCCGGCACGTTGTCTGGCGGTGAGCAGCAGATGGTGGCCATTGGTCGTGCGCTCATGTCGCGCCCGCGGGTCCTGCTCATGGATGAGCCGTCGATGGGTCTGGCCCCGGCACTCGTCCAGCAGAACTTTGAGCTGATCCAACAGATCCACGCCGACGGTACGGCCATCTTCATGGTGGAGCAGAACGCCAACATGGCGTTGTCCATTGCTGATCGGGGCTGGGTTCTCCAGACCGGCCGGGTGGTGCTCGACGACACTGCCGAGGCCCTGCTGGCCAATCCGGAACTGCGGGCCTCCTACCTTGGTGAAGGCTGAGATCCAGTTCCGTTGACCCCCGTGCCCAGGCCGACCGTTGAAGAAATGCTCGATCAAGGTGACTCTTGTGGACGGTCGGATCCGATGCCTACCCGAAACCCACCGCTGTGAGTTCTGTTGGCACCGGCCTGGCCCGGCGACCTCTTACCGTGATTACCGAACAGGCCTCGACTGTCGAAGCCGTCTGGGATGAGGGGCGACCCATCGTGGGTCCCGAGGTACTTGGTGAACTGCTTGGCTGGGAGTGGCGTGCCGAAGGCCTATGTCGTGAGACGGTTTGCGTTCCTGTCTCCGACCGCTCCCAGGTCGAAGACGTCGAAGGTATCGACATTCTGGCCGTCGCCAAGATATTGGACCGACCAACCGTGATAGACCCCGACGCCGGGCTACTGGTTGTTGGGCAACCCTCAGGTGACCGGCACGAAGTCCTTTACAAGCGCAGGGCCCCCGACTTCACGCTCCCTGACCTGACGGGGTCGCTTCACTCTTTCTCCGACTGGGTAGGCCACAAACGGCTCCTGGTGGCCTTCGCTAGTTGGTGAGGATGCGCCTTTGACCTGCCCGGGTGGCAGGTGCTGCAAGACGAACTGGGCGACACGGGCTTTACGGTCATTGCGGTAGCTATCGACGAAGACGTCGACGCTCTCAAAGAGCTCGCTAAAGAGGTTTCCTACCCGGTCCTGGTCGATGCCGATCACCACCTCACCGAGTTGTACGCAATAAGCAACGTGCCAACTGTGGTCTGGGTGGACGAAGAGGACCAGATCGTCAGGCCGAATGCAGCAGAGTTCGGTACCGACACCTTCACCGAGCTGACCGGCATCCACTGCGAGGACCATTTCGAACTCGTACGAGCATGGGTCGGTGACAGCCAGGTTCCCACCGATGCAAGTCACGCCGTGGCCGATCTGACCACCGACGAGGTGGAAGCTCGACTCCACTTCAGGCTCGCCGCGCACGCCCGTCGGGCCGGCCTATCCGATGTTGCTGACTCCCACTTCGATCAGGCAGCCGAGTTAACTCCCCTCGACTTCACGGTGGTGCGAGCAGCCATGCCTCTTCGCGGCGAAAACCCGTTCGGTCAAGAGTTCTTCGATCTCTACGGTGCCTACCGGGAAGCCGGATCGCCGTACCACGGAATCCCCAGAATCTCCGGCTGAGGTCAGTTGTGGCGCTCAAGGTGGTGGTGTGGGGTACCGGAAATGTGGGCCGGCCAGCGATTCGGGCCGTTGTCGCACACCGCGGGTTGGAACTGGTCGGCGTGATCGTTGCCGACCCTGACAAGGTTGGTGTCGACGCCGGCGTCCTAGCTGGGATCGGGACCTTGGGGATCCAGGCAACCGACGAGGTTTGTATTGCTGAGGCTGACGACGTTGACGCAGTGGTCTACGCCGTGAACGCCGACTTTCGCCCCGAAGCGTCCCTGGAGGAGGTGGAACGGGTGCTTGCCTCCGGCACCGACGTCGTCTCAACGGCATTCCATGGTTTGCTCCATCCACCGTCGGCGCCGGAACCACTCCGGTCTCGTGTGGTCAGGGCCTGCGTTGAAGGCGACAGCTCGATCTTGGTGTCGGGCATCGACCCTGGCTGGGTTCTTGACATCTTGCCGCTACTCCTGACCGGGGTTTGTGCCGACATCACCGAAGTACGGGCCCAAGAGATCGCCAACTACACCGGTTATGACCAGCCTCAGGCGGTTCGGGACCTCTGCGGCTTTGGCCACCCGCTCGACTACCCAACTCCCATACTGAGCGAATACGGGCTAATGACAGTCTGGGCCCCAATGATCCGGGTATTGGCCGATGGTCTAGACCTCAAACTGGACTCGATAACCACTGACACCGACCGTCGAGCTCTCGAACGAACCGTGCACGTGGACGGAATGGGTGAGTTCGAAGCTGGGACACAGGGCGCTTTTCGCTTCGAGGTGAACGGAGTCATAGGCGGACGGCCGGTTCTAGTAGCAGAGCACGTAACCAGGATTGACGACAGTTGTGCACCTGACTGGCCTCAGTCCAGTGCCGATGGTGGACTTCACCGCGTCGTGATTACCGGTAGGCCGAATCTGGCCGTCTCGGTCCACGGTGAAGATGCGTCAGATCCGGGTGCAGCAGCCGGAGGAAACACTCTGGCTGCCAACCGAATCGTCAACGCGATCCCGGCAGTATGCGAAGGGGAGCCGGGGCCGATCCATCCCCTTGCTCTTCCGTCAATCGTCGGCTCCAGCCAACTTCGCCTGTCTTGACCGGTCGGTTTGACTGACGGCCCAAGACAGCGACCCGTCGATGTCGGCTGGCTTGGTTGATGTAGCCAAGTTGGCAAAAGAGTTCTCGATACTGCGTCGCACGGCTTCTGATTCAGTCGTCTGGTCGCGGCGGAGCAACTGAATTCTGAAGTGATCGTCATCGAGTACGTCTGTTGCTGTGGCTCCAACTAATAGGGGATCGTTGAGCACGCGATCTCGTTCGTATTCCACGAGATTGAAGACAAGATGGGCTTTCCCAGTGCCCTTGACCTCAGCAAGGTTGCATCGGGTGGTCTAGTCCGACTGCAGTCGGGCTTAGATGATGGCTTTTTCAAGAAAGGGCTTTCCGGCCACGATGCGGTCGTGGCCCATCTGCGACAGGTCGATGGTGCGGTACTCGTTGTAGGTGATGAGTTCGTTGAGTGCCCGGCCCACCCCGGCGCTCTGCTGAAGGCCGTGGCCGCTGAACCCGTTGCAGAAGTAGAAGTTGGGAACCGCGCCGGCCGGACCGACCACGGCGTTGTGGTCCAGCGTGTTGTAGGCGTAGTGCCCGACCCACCGGTGGGTCACCCCAATGCGCTCAAAGGCCGGGATCCGGTGCACCAGGGCCGGCCAGATATGGTCCTCCCATTCAGCCTCGCGGACGGCGAAGTCCTCCGGATCCACCGCGATGTCGTCGACTGGTGGCATACCGGCCAGGTAGTGGGGTGGTTCGGTCCGTACGTGCATCCCGGTGGTGTCGATGGTCAGCGGCAGGGTCGGGCCGTCCAGTGGGGTTCGGCAGTCGAACACCCAGGCACCCCGGATCCGGGGCTCGACGGGTAGCGGAAGGTCGACCAGGTCGGCCATCCAACGGGCCCTCGGACCGGTGCAGTTGACCACGCGGTCGCAGGCCACCACGGCTCCCGAGGCCATCTCCACGTGGGTTACCCGGTCGCGGGCCGGGGTGGTACGTAGTCCAATGACCCGGTCGGTGGCGTACTCCACGCCATTGTGTCGGGCTCGCTGCTGGAAGCCCCGCATCAACGAGTAGGCGTCTAGCGTGCCCTCGTTGCGGAGGCCGAGGCTGGCACCGGCCAGATCGTCGATGTGCATGTACCCAAACCGGTCGGCCAACTCCCCGGGTGACAGCAGGGCCACTTCGGCTCCGCATGAACGTTGTGCCTCATGGTTCTCTCGCAGTACGTCCATGCCGTCGTCGGTGGCCAAGAACAGGTATCCGGTGTCCCGGAATCCGAGGTCCGGGGACTCGCCGCCCACCTGGACGTGTTGGTGGAACTCGGCGATGAACTCGGTAGCGAACATCGATAGGCGAATGTTGACTGGCTCGGAGAACTGGTGTCGGACGCTGGCCTCCGACAGCGTGGTGGAGGCCCGTTCGTAGGTGGAGTCCATCTCTACGACCAGCACAGTCCCGTCGTAGTCGGGATTCTCCGAGAGCCAATAGGCCAGCGAGCTACCCATGACGGCACCGCCCACGATCACCGTGTCGTAGGCGGTTTCACGTGGTCCTCCGCCGCGACCGGTCCCGGTCACGTCACGTAGCCCTGCATCCGGTCGTCGTCGATGGCGTCGGGATCGCGTTCGGATGGGTTGCCGAGACCGCCGCCTCCCGGCAGTTCCAGCACCAGCGTTCGGCCTGGTGGTACAGGCTGCTTGCCCTTGGCGTCAAACGGTGTGTCGTCGTCGAGGTGTACGCCACCCGGTGCTCCATCGGAGCCGCCGCGGCGACCCCGAGCCGGGTTGGCGACCCGGTCGAACATGCATGACACGGAGATGTCGTAGCCGGCGGCCGGCCCGATCTCGATGACCTGCCCCAGGCCGCCCCGTTGGCGACCCTCGCCGCCCGAGTCCGGTCGTAGTTCCTTGCGCCATACCACGACCGGACCGGACTGTTCGGTCGCTTCGGCGGGCATGGTTCGCACTCCACTGGGAAACGCCGTGGCGCTGATGCCGTCCAGCGTGGGTCGAGCCCCCGTGCCGCCGCTGTTGAACATCAGCACCTCTCGGGGCGGAAGGCCCGACGACGGGTCCGACGCCCGGGCACTCACCTGGAAGTTCCAGAGGGCTCCGGCGCCCTCGGCGGGGACCACGTCGGGCAGGGCACTGGAAATTGCCCCAAGGCAGAGGTCGGTGACGAAGTGCCCGATGACGTGGCGCACCGCCACCGGTTCGGGATGCTTGGCGTTGAGGATGCAGCCCTCGGGGGCACTCACGGTGAAGGCGGCCAGCGACGCCCAGTTGGATGGCATCTCGGGGGCGAGGGCAACCAACATGGCGTAGGAGAAGTAGGCGTGGGCGTACGTCAACGGCACGTTCACGCCGTGGGCACAGGTTGGCGACGTTCCGGTGAAGTCGGCGTGCACTTCGCTTCCCTCTGCCGTCAACGTCACCGCCAGGTCGATCGAGTCGTTGTAGCCGTCGACCCGCATCACATTGGTGTACGTCCCGGCTGGGAGGTTGGCGAGCCGTTCCCGGGTGGCCGTGGCTGTCCGGTCAAAGACGAAGGACGCCAGGTCCTCGAGGTCGTCAATGGCGAATTCGTCGAGCATGGCGTGTAGTCGCCGGGCTCCCGTGTCGTTACAGCCCGACAGCGAGTACAAGTCGCCGACCACCTGTCCGGCCTCGCGCACGTTGTGGCGCACGATGTTCAACAGGTCCTCGTTGACCACGCCCCGCTCGGCGAACTTCATGATGGGGACGAACAGTCCCTCCTCGTAGACCTCGGTGGCGTCGGGGCCGTAGCCCCGTCCGCCCACATCGACCACGTGGGCCGTGCAGGCGAAGTAGCCGATGAGGGCGCCGGCCCGGAACACCGGGTCCACGACCGTGAAGTCATGCAGGTGGCCGGTGCCCTTCCACGGGTCGTTGGTGACGTACGAGTCGCCCTCGTAGATGCGATGTGGGCCGATGTCCTCGATGAAGTTGGCCACTGCGGCAGCCATTGTGTTCACGTGGCCGGGCGTGCCGGTCACCGCCTGGGCGATCATCCGGCCCTGCACGTCGTAGACGCCGGCTGACAGGTCGCCCGCCTCGCGCACGCTGGTCGAAAATGCGGTCCGTACCAGCGCTAGGGCTTGTTCCTCGACAATGGAGATCAGGCGGTTCCACATGACCTGATGGCGAAGCTCGCTCATGGCGTGACCTCCCCGTTCCGAGGAGTCGCCCGTGTTACCAGCAGACAGCCGTCCGGCTGCATGACGGCCTGCTGGCGCGATGACAGCAGCGTCGTGGTCTGGGTTTCGACGATGACGGCCGGGCCGACCAGCCGATCCCCAGCGGCCAGGTCGTCGCGTTCGATGACCCCGGCCGGCTGGGTGGTGCCGGTGGCTGTGTCGTGGATGGGGCGGGTGCGGTCCGGGGTGATCTCCCGGACTGCGGCCATCCGCTCAACATGGTTGACCGGGGGTTGCGGGGTGGACACCCGAACCGACCAGCCGATGGCTTCAACGGCCAGGCCGGCAATGGCCCGGCCGAAGAACTCCTCGTAGGCCTTCTCGAACCGATTGGCCAGTAGTTCGCCGCCCACTGCGTCAAATGGGGCGGCGTCGACAGGCACAGGGATCTCCCACCCCTGCCCTGCGTAGCGCATGTAGGCCCACCGCTCGGTTTCCAGCGTCACGTCGGCCACCGAAGCTCCGGTCGAGGCCAGCGCTTCGGACACGAAGGCGGTGGCCTCGTCGGCCAGGTCCACCAACATGGCGTTGACGGCTCCCGGATCGAACTGATCGATGGCGGCGTGATGGCTGCGTAGTGCCTCGTAGGCGAACGGGGCTCGCAGGAAGCCGATGGCCGACCCAACGCTGGCACCTGGCGGCACCAGCAGTTCGTCCACGTCAAGCTTTTCGCAGAGCCGTCCGGCGTGGAGGGGAGCCCCACCGCCGAAGGCGATCACGGTGAAAGCGGCGACGTCCTTGCCGTTTTCGACGGCGTGTACGCGGGCTGCGTTGGCCATGTTCTCGTCGACGACCTCAGCCACGCCTGCGGCTGCTGTTTCGGCGTCCATGGCCAGTGCGGAGCCGACCGTGCGATTCAGCGCGTCCCGGGCTGCCTCGTCGTCCAGGTCGATACCGGGAGCCCCGAACGTGTCGGCCGACAGGCGACCCAGCACCAGGTTGGCGTCGCTGACCGTGGGTTCGACGCCGCCCAGCCCGTAGGCCGCCGGCCCGGGTTCCGATCCCGCACTCAGTGGCCCCACCCGAATCTGGCCCAGTACGTCGACCGTGGCGATCGACCCGCCACCGGCCCCGATTTCGATCATCTCGATGACGGGGATGGAGATGGGCATGCCACTGCCCTTGGTGAAGCGGTGGGTGCGGGCCACTTCGAACGTCTTGGCCGTGCGAGGCATCTGGTCTTCGATCAGGCAGATCTTTGCTGTGGTGCCACCCATGTCGTACGACAGCACCCGATCGAGGCCGTGTCGGGCTGCGATGTCCGCTGCGAAGATCGCTCCACCGGCCGGGCCGGATTCCACGAGTCGCACAGGGAATCGGGCTGCCCCGTCGACGTTGATGAGCCCGCCGCCCGAGTGGATGAGGTACACGGGGCACGTGGCGCCGGTCTCGAGTAACTGGGCTTCGAGGTTTCGCAGGTATGTGGCGATGAGTGGTTGAACGTAGGCGTTGGCGCACACCGTGTTGAACCGCTCGAACTCCCGCATCTGGGGGGCAACCTCCGACGAGATCGACACCGGCACGTCGGGGAGGCGTTCCACCAGAAGGTCGCGGAAGCGGCGCTCATGGCTGCCGTCCACGTAGGCATGGATGAAGCCGACGGCGATGGCCTCGTAGGCCTCGTCGTCGGGACGGTCGGCCAGTACTTCGATGAGCGCCCGTGCCTCGTCCTCGTCGAATGGACGGAGCACCGTCCCGTCTGCTGCGATGCGTTCCCGTAGGACATGGCGGTCCCGGCGTTCGATGAGCGCGGCGGGTAACACGAGGTTCAGGTCGTACTGCTCGAATCGACTCTCGGTACGCATTTCGATGGTGTCGCGGAAGCCGTCGGTGGTGACCAGCGCCGTGCGGGCCCCGGTGCGGCCGATCAGGGCGTTGGTGGCGAGCGTCGTCCCGTGGATGAAGGTGTCCAGGTCAGCGAGGTCAGCGCCCGCTTCAGCCACCACAGTGGCCACGCCGTCGAGGATGCCCCGCTCAGGGGCGTCATAGGTGGTGAGGACCTTGGTGGAGAACATCCGCCCCTCGGACCCGTCGCCCTGACCCTCCTCGCGGTCCAGTTCAAGTACGACGTCGGTAAACGTTCCTCCGACGTCGGCGCCGATCCGCATGCTTCCCATCAGTGCTGCCTCATCCGGGTCGTTCAGTCTCCGCCGAGGACCTGTTCGAGCGACGGGAAATCGTTGGGCGGCATGATGTCGACGGTGGCTGAGCGCTGCTGGGACAGCATCCCGCCATCCACCTTGATGACGTCACCGGTGATGTAGCAAGCATCGTCGGATGCCAGGAACAGTGCTGGTCCGGCCATGTCGTCCGGGTCGCCGGGCCGTCCCAGGGGAATGTTCTCGCCCCTCAGGTTCCTGGCTGCTTCGTCCATGCCCTCGGTATCGATTGAGCCGGGCATGAGGGCACACACCCGGATGCCGTAGGGCCCGAGGTCGAGTGCCATGGCCCGGGTAAGGGCCTCAATGCCCCCCTTGGAGGCGTCGTAGGCGGTAAACGCCCGGTGGGCCCGTGTGGCTCCGCCCGACGACATGTTGATGATGACGCCGTGGCCGGCCGCCGCCATGATGCGGGCCGCCCGGTGTGAGCACAGGAAGTGACCGGTCAAGTTGACGTCGATGATGCGTCGCCACCATGCCTCGTCGGCCTCGAAGAAGTGGAGCATCGGGCTGATGATGCCGGCGTTGTTGACCAGCACGTCGACGGTGCCGTAAGCCTCGACAGCCGAGTCGAACATGGCTGCCACCTGGGTCGAGTCCGACACGTCGGCCGGCGTCCCGATGGCCGAGCCACCAGCGACGGTGATCCCGTCGACGACGGTGGCGACCCGTTCGGCGTCGACGTCGTTGACCACCACGTGGGCGCCCGCTCCGGCAAACCGTTCGGCAATGGCCTGGCCGATGCCCTTTCCGGCACCGGTGACGACGACGACTCGTCCCTCGTGTGATTCAGCCATGTCTTGCGCCCTCCGGCGATCGATCGAATGGAGCCCCAATGCGCGGAGACTACCCGTGGCCTCGTTTCGGGGTCGCCTCAGGTCCGAGTCAGGTGTCCGGCTCAGGCGGCCTGCTCGAAGAAGCGGGCAAACGAGTCGATGACGTGGTCGGCCTGTTCGTCGTCGACGTCAAGGTGGGTCACGAACCGCATGGTGGGTGCCCAGTAGGTAGCCAGGATCCCATCGGCCTTGAGGTGGTCGACCAGTGCACCGTGTACTGCGGCCGGTGGGGTGATCCACAGCATGTTGGTGGTGTGCACCACATCTAGGCCGTGGTCGGCAAGGGGTGCCAGCCCGGCACCGATGCGACCGGCCCGGACATGGTCGTCAGCCAGTCGGTCGACGTGGTGATCAACGGCGAAGAGCGCTGCGGCCGCCAGGTGGCCGACCTGGCGCATCCCGCCGCCTAGAACCTTTCGAAGCCGGTGGGCCCGGGCGATCGATGCCCGGTCACCGACCAGGACCGTGCCGACCGGAGCGCCCAATCCCTTGGAAAGGCACAGCGACACGGTGTCGGTATGGGTGGCGTAGGCATCGATGCCCACGCCTTGGGCGACCGCCGCGTTGAACAGTCGGGCCCCGTCGAGGTGGACGGCCAGCTCGCATTCCCGGGCCGCCGAAGCCAGCGACGCCACGTGATCGACCGTCTGTACATGTCCGTTCACCGTGTTCTCGAGGCTCAACAGGGTGGTGACCGGGTGGTGCTGGTCGGGTTCCTTCACGGCGGCCCGCACGTCTTCAGCTAAGAAGTGGCCGGTTTCGTCGACCTCGATGGGCCACGGGACGGCACTGCCCAGCATTGCCGTGCCGCCGGCTTCGTTTATGAGCACGTGCGAGGTGCGCCCGATCAGGTATTCGTCGCCCCGTCCACAGTGGCTGAGCACGGCAGCCAGGTTGGACTGGGTGCCCGACGAGAAGAAGAGACCGGCTTCCTTGCCGGCCATGGCAGCGAGCCGGTCCTGGAGGGCGTTGACCGTGGGGTCCTCGTCGTAGACGTCGTCTCCCACCTCGGCATTCGCCATGGCGTCACGCATGGCGGCCGATGCCTGGGTGACGGTGTCGCTTCGCAGATCGGCACGGACGCTGCTAGCCATCGACAGATCTGGGGAGGTGGGCGAGAGGTCCATCAGCGCAGGATACGCGGCACCTGTGCCACGATCTGCGTTCGCCAGCCAAACGGCAGGCCAGCTGACCGGCCCGCCAACCAATGAAACGGGGAGACGATGGGGGATACACGAGAGGCATTGCTGCCCGATGGGGTGGTGGCGCCCATCCTGACCCCGTTCGAGGCTGACCTTTCGGTGTCACACCGCCGGATGCGGGCCCATGCGCAGAGCACCCTCGACGCCGGGTGCGTGGGCCTGGCCGTCTTCGGTACCACCGGTGAGGCCCTGTCGGTGGCCTCTAAGGAGCGGGAGGCCGCTCTCGAGATGCTGGTGGACGGCGGGATTGACCCGGGGGTGCTGGTGGTGGGCACCGGCCTACCCGATCTCCCGGGCACTACTCGCCTGACCAGGCATGCCGTCGACCTGGGATGCCGGGCATGCATGGTGCTGCCGCCCTTCTACTTCAAGGATCCGACCGATGAGGGCCTGTACAGGCATTTCGCCGGGCTCATCGAGCGGGTGAACGACCACCGCCTGCGGGTCGTGCTGTACCACATCCCCCAGGTAGCAGGCGTGGGCATTCCGACGGCCGTCGCGGCCCGACTCCGAACCGAGTTTCCCGAACAGGTAGTCGGCCTGAAGGACTCGTCGGGTGACTGGGCAACCACCGAGGCCTTCCTCGACATCGACGGCTTGACCGTCTGGCCGGGCGCCGAGCTGCCCCTACTGGATGCGTTGGACCGGGGGAGCCCGGGTTGCATCACTGCCACGGCCAACGTGAACCCCGGCCCAGTGGTCGAGGTTGTCCGGCAGTACGGAAAAGGGGGTCGCGAGGCGGCCGCTGA
Source organism: Acidimicrobiales bacterium (assembly GCA_030747595.1). Lineage (NCBI taxonomy): Bacteria > Bacillati > Actinomycetota > Acidimicrobiia > Acidimicrobiales > Acidimicrobiales bacterium. The sequence continues at coordinate 66,601 of JASLKK010000003.1, forward strand.
CGCCATGAGACGGGCTCGTGCCTACCGCCTGGCCCTCCAAGATCAGCCGGCCATCCCGACCATGAAGCGCCTGTTGGCGCTGGCCCACGACGATCCGACGTGGGCCACCGTCCGACCGCCGTTCGTCGAGATGGACGAGGATGAAGGTCGGACGCTGATGGACCGTCTCGCTGCGATCTGACCGACTAGCGAGGATCGGGCGCCTCGACCTGTGATGCTGTCGGTATGAGACCAGACGAGAACGAGGAACGCATAGCGGTCTTCGTCGACTACGAGAACCTCGCCATCGGTGCCCGTCAGGACCTCGGCATTGCCCGTTTCGACTTTGGACCGATCGCCAGGGCCATGGCCGAACGGGGTCGGGTCGTCTATCGGCGGGCCTATGCCGACTGGTCCGGCTTCGACGATGACCGCCGGCACCTGACCCGCCACCAGGTCGAGCTGATGGAGATCCCCCAACGCATGGGGACCAGCCGCAAGAACTCGGCCGACATCAAGATGGTGGTCGATGCCCTCGAGCTGGCATTCGAGCGCGACTTCGTGACGACCATCGTGATCTGCACCGGAGACAGCGACTTCACGCCTCTCGTCCAGAAGCTGCGTGAGCTGGACCGCAGGGTCATCGGGATCGGCGTGAGGAACTCGACCTCCAAGTTGCTGCCGCCGGCGTGCGACGAGTTCCTCTACTACGACAGCCTCGAGGGCGTGGAGGCGGTCATCGCGGCCAGCAAGGCCCCGAAGAGGAAGGCGCCCACTGGTGGCCGTTCTTCGGTCGAGTCCGACGATGAGCCGATGGCCGAGGCCCCACCGCTCGAGGAACTGGTCGTCTCGACGCTGGCCGGCATGCAGGGCTCCACCGAGGACGTACGGGCCTCGACGCTGAAGCGGGCCATCACCCGCATCGACCCGACGTTCAACGAGGCCGATCACGGGTTCCGGGGCTTCACCGAACTGCTGCGCCACCTGGCCGGGCGGAAGCGGGTGGAGTTGTCCGGTGAGAAGCGCGATCCCGAGGTCGACCTGGTAACCGGTGACGGGCCAGCCCAGGTCGGATTCGACCTGCTGGTCGACGTCGTGACCGCCAAGTCGAAGAAGGGCGGAGCGGTGCTGTCCGGCCTCAAGACCGAGATGAACCGACGGGACGAGACCTTCAACGAGCGGGCCCTCGGCTACGGCGGCTTCCTGCAGTTCTGCAAGGCCGCAGCGGCGCGCGACCTGGTGGTCATGGCCTGGGACGACGACCGGGGCGACTACCTGCTCACCCCGGCTGGTTGAGGGTCTGGTCCGGCGACCCCGAGGCTGGGGTCAGGCCGAGCGAAAGCTGAGGTTGAGCGGACGCCGCACGTAGTTGCCGGTGGCGTACGCCATGTCGTCGACGTCGACCACGTAGTCCGGGAAGCGGGCCAACAGTTCCTCGAGGGCCACCCATCCCTGTAAGCGGGCGGCGGCAGCCCCCAGGCAGTGGTGGGCCCCGTAGCTGAACGTCAGGATCCTCGCCGGGTTGCGACCCACGTCGAGGAGTTCGGCGTCGTCGCCGAACTCGCGCTCGTCCCGGTTGGCTGCCCCGTAGCTGAGCAACACCTTGGATCCCTCGGGGATAAACCGTCCATGGAGCTCGACGTCCCGGGTGGTGGTACGGGCCAGGTTCTGGACGGGGCTGGTCAGGCGAAGCAACTCCTCGACAGCGGCCGGGATCATCGATGGATCGTCCACGAGCCGTCGTCGCTGGTCTGGGTGCTGATGGAGCAGCGCTGTCGATCCGCCCAGCAGCCCGGTCGTGGTGTCGTTGCCGCCGGTGACCATGGTGAAGGCGAAACCGAGGATCCACAGGATTGACACCGCGTCCTCGCCCATGGCGATCAGCTGGCTGACCATGTCGTCGCCTGGTTCGAGCCGTCGACGCTCGATGAGGTCGGTGAAGTAGGCAAGCAGGTCGCCGATGCCTGAATCGGGCTCGTCGGTCCGGCCCTGGGCTGCGGCGGCCACGATCTGGTCGGTCCATTCGTCGAAGCGGAAGCGGTCTTCGACCGGGACGCCGAGGTAATGGGCCACCACGAAGCTGGGTAGCGGCTTGAACAGCTCGGCCACGATGTCGCCGCCACCGTCCTCGGCTATTTGATCCAGACGCTCGATGACGAATGCCCGCACGTCGCCCTCGATGGCTGAGACCTGGCGGGGGGTGAAGCCCGACCCGACCAGTCGTCGGAAGGCCGTGTGGTCGGGCGGGTCGAGGAACACGATCGGTGTGGCCTCGCCCATGTCGACACCGGCGCCTCGTTCGACGGTCAGGCCGCTCGCTGAAGAGAAGGTGGCGGTGTCCCGGGCGGCGTCGAATACGTCACCGAACCTGGACAGGACCCAGAATTCGTCCCGATGCTCGGCGCCCTCCACGCGGTGGACCGGATCATTGTCTCGCAGCGCCCGGTACATGCCGAACGGGTCGCGCCACGACTCGCCGGATCGCAGGTCGAATCGGGCCATTTGCTGGGCGATGGGGTCAGCCCGCCTTGGGGAGCACGATGAAGGCGATGGCCACGTAGTGCAGCGCTGCGGCGGTGACCGTACAGGCGTGGAACACCTCGTGGAACCCGAAGGTCTGTGGCCACGGATCCGGCGACTGGAAGGCGTAGACCACGGCACCGGCGGTGTAGAGCAACCCGCCGATCAGCAGGAGCACGAAGCCGGCCACGCCAACTTGCTGCCAGGCGTCGACCGCCACCGGGAGGAGGCACCACCCGACGACCAGGTAGGGGATGGCCACCACGGGGGTGGGCGCCTGGGTGTACCGCAGTCGCAGCCAGATGCCGATTGCCGCGCCTCCCCAGACCAGTGGCAGTACCAGTTTGGCGGCCCACGGGGATAGTGCGAAGGCGGCGATCGGCGTGTAGCTCGCGGCAATGGCGATGAAGATCGTGGAGTGATCGAACCGTTGCATGATCCGGTCGCCCCGTTCGCTCCACGGGATGCGGTGGTAGAGCGCCGAGACGCCGAACAGCGCCACGACGGCCAGCGAATAGAGGGCGATGACGAATCGGGGCCATACGTCGGGCGCCCGCACGACCATGATCGGGGTCAGGGTCAGGGCGGCCACGAACGCCATCCGGTGAGACACCCCCCGGTACCGGGGCTTGGGTGGCCTCGGTTCCGTCATCTCGGTGACTGCTGACATGGACATCAGGCTACGGGTGAGCACTGACCGACCCGGTTCGGGCAGAATCGGGGAATCGCCGGGCCTGACCAGAGGGCCACCCGGCCGGAAGGGACCAGGTGTCGGATCGCTACGACTTCGTGATCATCGGGGGTGGTTCGGCGGGCTGTGCGCTGGCCAACCGCCTGAGTGCCGATCCGGCCAACCGGGTACTCCTGATCGAGGCCGGTCGGCGCGACTGGCGGGCCGACGTGGTCATCCACATGCCGGCCGCCCTGTCGATGGGAATCGGCAACCGGTTCTACGACTGGATGTACGAGTCCGAACCTGAACCCGAGATGGGTGGCCGCCGGGTGTACCACGCCCGCGGCAAGGTCCTGGGCGGCTCGTCGTCCATCAACGGGATGATCTTCCAGCGGGGCAACCCGATGGACTTCGACCGCTGGGCGGCAACGCCGGGTTGCGAGCAGTGGGACTGGGCGCACTGCCTCCCGTACTTCAAGCGGATGGAGACCTGCCTGGCCGGCGAGGACGACTGGCGTGGTGGCGAGGGCCCGCTCAAGCTGGAGCGGGGTCCGGCTACCAGCCCGCTGTTCCAGGCGTTCTTCGAGGCCGTCCAGCAGGCCGGACATCCGATGACGCCTGACGTCAACGGCTACCGCCAGGAGGGCTTCAACGCCTTCGACCGCAACGTCTATCGGGGGCGCCGCCTTTCAGCCGCCCGGGCCTACCTGCATCCGGTCCTCCACCGGAAGAACCTGGACCTCTGGACAAAGGCGCATGCCACCCGACTCCTGATGGATGGAACACGAGTGACAGGGGTGGAGGTGAGCCACCGGGGCCGCAACCGAACCGTCGAGGCCGCCGAGGTCATCTCGTCCAGCGGGGCGATCAACACACCGCAACTGCTGCAGTTGTCGGGGATCGGGCCGGCCGGCGTGCTGCGCGACGCTGGGGTTACGCCGGTGGTGGACCTGCCGGGCGTCGGAGAGAACCTCCAGGACCATCTAGAGGTGTACGTGCAGTACGCCTGCAACGAGCCGGTATCGCTGGCGCCGCAGTTGGCCCAGTGGCGCAAGCCGTGGATCGGTCTCCAGTGGTTGTTCCGGAGGGGCCCTGGGGCGTCGAACCACTTCGAAGCCGGTGGCTTCCTGCGCAGCAATGACGACGTGCCGTGGCCGAACCTGATGTTCCACTTCCTGCCCATCGCCATCCGCTACGACGGTTCGGTATCCACCGAAGGGCACGGCTACCAGTTCCACATCGGGCCGATGTTCTCCAACAGCACCGGGTGGGTACGGATCCAAAGCGACGACCCGTTCCAGAAGCCGAAGATGCTCTTCAACTACCTGTCGACACCGGAGGACCGGCGAGAGTGGACCGAGGCCATCGAGGTGGCCCGCAACATCATGGGGCAACCGGCATTTGCTCCGTTCAACGGTGGCGAGATCTCGCCCGGTCCTCACGTAGCCAGCGACGAGGCGGTCCTCGACTGGGTTCGTGCCGACGCCGAGACGGCTCTGCATCCGTCGTGCACAGCGCGCATGGGCACAGACGAGATGGGTGTCGTCAACCCGGCGTCGATGCGGGTACACGGCGTAGACGGGCTGCGGGTGGTGGACGCCTCGGTGATGCCGACGTTGACCAACGGCAACATCTACGCGCCGGTGATGATGACCGCCGAGAAGTCCGCCGACCTGATCTTGGGCAACACGCCGTTGCCGGTCAGCGACGCCCCGCAATATCGACATGGCGTATCTGAACCGGACTGGTAGTCGATCACCGGTGGAGGGGAGACTCAGGCCATGAGGACCGTGACCTGCGACGCCGCCATGCTGGATGTCTTGATGCAGGGTGGTCGACTCGTCTTCGACCGACCTCGATGAGGTGGGTTCGATGACGTTGCAGATCGGACTGGGGTCGAGGATCCGGAAGTCGCCGTTCCACGACGCTCTGATGCGTCACGGCCTGACCCACGTGACCGTCTACAACCACATGTACATGCCGGGGTCGTTCGGCGACCCGGACGAGGAGTATCGGGCGCTTGTCGAGCGGGTGTCGTTGTGGGACGTGTCGTGTGAGCGCCAAGTCGAAGTGGTCGGGCCGGATGCTGGGGCCCTGTGCCAGTACGTATCGGCGCGGGACCTTCGGGGGATGAAGGTCGGCCGGGTGCGGTATGCACCGATGTGTGACCACGACGGGGTGCTGATCAATGATCCGATGGCGCTGAAACTGGCTGAGGACCGCTGGTGGCTGTCGATTGCCGATAGCGACGTGCTGCTGTGGTGCCAGGCGGTGGCTGCCGAGCGAGGGATGGACTGCCGGGTGTTCGAACCGGACGTGTCGCCGTTGGGCGTGCAGGGCCCGCGGGCTGACGACACGATGGCAGACCTGTTGGGGGAGTGGGTGCGGAACCTGCCGTTCTTCGCCTTCGAGGAGGTCGTCCACGACAGCATCCCGTTCGTGTTGTGCCGGTCGGGGTGGAGCGGCCAGGGAGGGTTCGAATTGTTCCTTCAGGACGGCTCGAAGGGGGTAGCGCTGTGGGACGCCGTGTGGGCGGCCGGCGAGAAGTACGGCATCCACCCGGGTGGGCCGACGCTCAACGAACGGATCGAGTCGGACCTGTTCTCCTACCGGGCGGACTGCGGGGCTGGGGCGACGCCGTTGGAGGTGGGGCTGGAAAAGTTCCTGTCGCTGGATCGTGACGATGACTTCATCGGAAAGGCGGCCCTTCTGGCCGAACGTGAGCGCGGCCCAGCGAGGCGCCTAGTCAAGGCATTGTTGTCGGGGGAGCGGTTCGCCTCCACGAGCGAGTCCCCGTGGCCGTCAGTCGGGCTGGACGGTCAGCCGTGCGGAGAGGTCCGGGTGGCCGTGTGGTCTCCGAAGCACCAATCAAACCTGTGCCTGGCGTTGGTGTCGTCGGACGTGGCCGGCGGTCCGTTCACAACGACGACTCCGTCGGGAGGGACGCTTCAGGCTACGCACCTTGCCTACTTTGCTGAGTAAGGGGGCCTGGGAGAACGAATACAGATTGCGTTTCAGAGGCTGACGTATTTGGTTCTCTTCACTGCCTGGACTGACCGGACCGCCCATTTCCTAGTACTGATTCCCGCTACTACCCTGGACTTGGAATCTGTTTGAGAACTGTAGGTAGGAGACGCTAATGCCAGACCTGCGAACAGAGCCGGTAACCGTTGCACGACTATTGCAATCTGATCACCTGTATTGGTGTCCACTGTTTCAACGTCAATACGTATGGACAACCTCAAAGATCACAACTCTTTTTGAGGATGCACTGACCGTTGATGAGGGAGAGTGTGAAAGCAGGTTTCTTGGCGCCGTCGTATTTGAGGCTGAGGAAGCGCGCATCGGATACCCAACGAGATTTTGGCTAATCGATGGTCAGCAACGACTAACCACCCTCTTCTTGTTTCTATCGGCGCTGGTGGAGGAGTTGCATGCAAGAGGCGAAGTAGAGAAGGCCAACTCGCTTACAGAGAACTACCTGACGATTTCTGCAGCTGGAGAAATGAAGAACGAAGCGAAGTTCAGGCCAACGGTTCTGGACACGAAGCAGTTCAATGTGGTGCTTCGCAAGCTTCAAGCGCCGGATGTGAGACTTGTCGGGAACGCTCAGGGGAAAGAGACAGGCAAGCTCAAGTCTGGTTATGACCTGGCTAGGAAGCTGTTGCGAAAGAGGGTGGCGGATCTTGAGCCAGAGGCGGCAACGGAGTGGCTATGGAGTTTCGCTAGTTGCCTTCTGACCGGAATGCGTTTTGTCACCATCACGCTTGGTGATGATCATGATTCGAACGAAGTGTTCGACAGACTTAACTCCAAGGCTGAACCGCTTAAGACGATCGATCTGGTGAGAAATGCGATTCTAAAAGAGGCGGCCAGAGATTTAAGCCAGGCGATGACGCTCCATGATGAGTACTGGATGCCCTTTCATGACGCATTCCTGGGGGACGAGTCAGCTGAGCAGAAGTACTTCTTCCCCTTGGGACTCTGTCGAGATAGCAGTATCAAGAAGTCTCAGACCTTTGATCTGTTGTCGAAGCGGTGGCGCGATATAAGAAGGGCAAGTCAGGATCAAAGTCCGAGGGAGTTGGTCCGGCTGGCGATGAATGACCTTCAGGAATTCCAGGAGGCATACTGTGCGGTCACATTGACCGGGCAGTTGGGTCCTGCAGGAGCGAATCTTCCAGCGCCCGACCGTAAGAGAGTGAATCTTCGAGTTTCAAGGCTTCACCGTCTCGAGGCATCAGTTGTGACGATGCCGTACTTGATGCAGCTCTTGAATTCGATTGTTGATCAGAGTGTGCCTCTTGAAGACGGTCTGGACTGCATTGACGTTGTTGAATCGTTCCTTGTGCGTCGTGCGATTATGGGAATTGAGCCGACAGGCCTGCACGCAGTGTTCAAGGGTCTATGGGATCCAGATGACTTGGAAGCGGAGTCATTGGAGCAGCGGATGACGACCGCAACTGTCAGTTTTCCTAGCAACCAGGAGTTCACGGACTATGTGAAGACCGGTCGTCTTTATGGGCGAAAAATTATGCACTACGTGCTTTGGGAAAGGGAGCTCGGATTTGAGGATGGGGACAGACACCCTCAGCCGATTGACTTTCATGCTGGTCATGTGATTCCCCGTCAGCTTGAAAAGAGCGATTTGGACGGTTGGGAAGGGTGGGGTGTTGATGACTGGGAGTCGATGAAGAACACATGGGGGAACCTTGTCCCACTGACTCCTGATGCGAACTTCCAAATGGGGCGGCTTGGGTGGCCGGCCGCTCGAGAACTCCTAAATGGAAACGTGATTTTCAAAACTACGCAACGCGTGGTCCAGGATTACCTCACTTGGACTCCCGACGATGTTCGAAATCGTGGTGACGAACTTGCAGTGTGGGCGGCCGGCCGTTGGAAGAAGTTGTGCTGATCAGTGCGTGTGCTTGAGCACCGCTCGGACAGCGTCCTCGTCGCCGTCCCGGTGCAGTAATGCCATCGCCCGGTCGATCTCGTCTAGGCCCACCACGGCACCTAGCAGGGGAGCGGTCGGGAACCCGCCCTCGTTCAAGATCCGGGCCGCCTCGTCGACAGAACCGGCATCGCCGCCGGCCCCACCGAGGACCCGCAGACCCTTCATCACGACCTTGTCGGTCACCACTGGCACGGCCTGACGATCCTTCAGGCCCGCCCAGATCACCGTGGCACGGTGGTGCACTAGGTCGAAGCACAAACTCGGGGTGCCCGGCGCACTGGCCAGGTCCACGGCCAGTGACGCACCGAACCCACCGGTCAGGTCCATCACCGCATCCACCGGATCGTCGACCATCACGTCGATTACATGGTCGGCGCCCACCTTGAGCGCTACATCCAGGCGCAACGCGTCGTCCGACGTTCCTGTCACGATCACCTTGTCGGCACCCAGCGACTTCGCGTACGCCGCGCAGGTCAGACCCATGTGCCCCGGCCCCTGTATGACGACGGTCTGGCCGGCCTGGAAGCCTGCCTGGCCCAGCCACGCCACCATGTTCGACAGCGGTTCGAACAGCGTGAGTTCTTCGGCTGACAGGTCATTGGTCAACTTCGCCAGGTGCGTGCCAGCCAGCACGGCCATGTACTCGCCGTAGCCACCCCACAGGCCCGCCCCCTCGTCGAGGCCGAACGAGTACCCGTAGCACCGCACCCCGAACGGGTTGTCCTCGCTCGGAGGCCCGTACCAGACAATGTCGACGGCCACCCGGTCGCCGACCGCCACACCCAGGTCGGCATCATCGGCCAGCGCATGCACCCTCCCGACGATCTCGTGGCCCGGTACCACCGGGGACACCTCACCCGGCACGTGCTTGTGGCCAGCCAACTGGGCGACGTCGCTGTGGCACAGCCCGACGGCCTCCACGGCCAGCACCGCTCCACCCGGCGGAGGAGTGGGCACCGAGAAGTCGTCACGCAACTCCCACGTACCGTCACCGCCGAACACCACTGCCCGGCACGTGTCGGTCATCTGTCTGCAGCCTCCCAGGGATCCCGTAACCGCTTAGAGGCGCTGGATGAGGGTGCCGGTGCCCAGGCCGCCACCGCAGCACATGGTCACCACGGCGTACTCGCCGTCCACCCGGTGCAGTTCGTGCACGGCTTTGGTGGTCAGGATGGCGCCCGTCCCACCCAGTGGGTGCCCCAGGGCGATGGCGCCACCATTCGGGTTGACGACCTCCATGTCCGGGGAGAGTTCCTTCTCCCACGCCAGCACCACCGAGGCGAACGCCTCGTTGATCTCGACCACGTCGATGTCGTCGATTGTCAGGTCGTTGTCGGCCAGCAGCTTCTGGGTGGCGCCGATCGGGCCAGTCAACATGAGTTCCGGATCCGACCCCACAAGGCACGAGTCCACGATCCGGGCCAGCGGTTTGACGCCTAGTTCGGCGGCCTTTTCGGCCGTCATCAACAAGATGGCGCCCGCACCGTCCGAGATCTGCGACGACGTCCCCGCCGTGTGCACGCCATCTTCGCGGCCCGATGGCTTCAGGTTGCTGAGCGATTCCATGGTCGTTTCCCGAAGGCCTTCGTCGCGGGTGATGGTCGTCGTCTCACCGGTTGCCTTGCCGTCCTCGCCCAGCACCGGCGCGTCGACGGGCACGATCTGGGTGGCGAAGCGGTCCTCGTCCCACGCCCGGGCCGCCCGGGCCTGGGACTGCACGCCGAACGCGTCGGTGTCGAGCCGGGTGATGCCCCACTGGTCGGCGATCCGTTCCGACCCCTCGAACTGCGACGTGAACTCGAAATGCTCGAAGTAGTTGCGGTTTACTGGCAGACCCGAGTTCGGTTCCTTCGGCGACGTCGCTCCGAAGCCAACCTGGCTCATCAGTTCCACGCCGCAACCCACCGCGGCGTCCACTACGCCGCCGGCGACCAGGGCGTACGCCAGGTTGGTGGCCTGCTGGCTCGAACCGCACTGGGTGTCGACCGTCGTGGCCGGTACCTCCAACGGCAACCCGGCGGTCAGCCACGCCGTGCGGGTCACGTTCATCGACTGCATGCCCACCTGGCCGACACAACCGCCGACCACCTGGCCGACCTCCAACGGGTCTACGCCCGTTCGCTCGAACAGGGCCTTCTGGACGGTACCCAGTATGTCCACGCTGTGGCATGTCGACAGGCCGCCCTTTCGACGACCCACCGGGGTCCGTACGGCATCCACGATCACGACTTCACGCATGTTGTTGCTCCTGTTTCCTTGACTGACGGCCACCTCGCTGGCGGCACGAGTATTTGAGATTCGCCTGTCTGGGTCGGCCTGTTCTAGATCGGTAGGTCGCCGGTGGCCCGGGCCGTGGAACCGGTGTCGGTCCATGCGGCGATCGAACGTTGGGCGATCCGCATCTGGTGGACCTCGTCGGCCCCGTCGGCGAATCGTGCCCACCGGGCTTGCTGGAACATGTGGGCCAGCGGCGTGTCGGTCGAATACCCCAACGCCCCGTGTACCTGGATGGCCCGGTCGATGATCCGGTTCAGGCTGTTGGCCACGAAATGCTTGGCCATCGACACCTCGGACTTGAAGTCGTCGCCCCGGTCGATCTTGTAGGCGGCGTGCAGCACCATGAGCTTCGACTGGTACAACTCCATTGTCGAATCAGCGATCATCCACTGGATGCCCTGCTTTTCGGCTAGCAGCGACCCGTGGCTGAAGCGCTCTAGTGACCGTTCCACCATCATGTCCAGCGCCGTCTCGGCTTGGGCGATCCACCGCATGCAGTGGGCGAGCCGGGCCGGTCCGAGCCGGTACTGGCCCAGTAGGTGGCCCTGGCCTCGGCCGCCCAGCATCTGGTCCTCGTGGAGCCGTAGGTCCTCGATGAGGATCTCTGAGTGCCCGGTCGAGCCGTGCATTGTCTCGATCTGGCGTACCTCGGTCCAACCATCGGACGGGATGTCCACCAGGAACGCCGTGTTGGCGGCCTGCGGAAGGTCTGGATCCTCCTCGGTGCGGCACACCAGGATGGCGAACTTGGCCCGGTGGGCATTGGAGATGAACCACTTGTGGCCGTTCACCACCCACTCGTCGCCGTCCTGGTACGCGTTGGTGCGGATCAGCGTCGGATCCGACCCAGCTACCTCGGGTTCGGTCATGGCGAAGCACGACCATGTGGTGCCCTCGCACAACGGCTTCAGGTACTTCTCCTTCTGGGCGTCGGTTGCCCAGTGGAGCAGCGTGTGCATGTTGCCCTCGTCGGGCGCCTGACAGTTCAGCACCCACGGTCCGTAGTACGAGCGGGCCGCCTCGGCCTGCACCATGGCCAACTCGACGTGGCCGAGCCCCATCCCACCCCATTCTGTGGGCATGTGGGGCAGCCACAGGCCCTCCTCCCGGGCCTGCTTGCGCATCCCTATCAACGCCCGGATGCGGTCCTCGCCGTCGAGGGCTGGCGTGTCGCCCTGGCCGTCGATGGCCGCCCCACCGGGACGGATCACGTCGTCAACGAACGTTCGAATACGGGTCCGGATCGCCTCCAGTTCGGGCGTCAGGCTGAAGTCGATGGACACGGGGTGCTCCGTCAGTTGGTTGGAAACCCGGCTAGATGGTCTTGCCCGGGCGTCCCGGGCCCTCGGCCGGGTTGCCACCCATGTCCGAGTTGAGTTGTGCCTCGGCCATCAGCCCGGCAATCACATCGGTCATGTCGGCCGGTTCGTCGGTCTGCATGGCCGTCGGGCCCAGATGCCACTGCTCGGAAATGCCGACGCGCTGGCCCATGATGTCAAATACCCGGCCGGTCACGTTCTGGGCGGCTTCGCTGCACAGCCACGTCGTGGTCACGGCGATCCAACGCGGACCCATCTTCTCCTGGGTTTCCTCGTCCATACCGGCAAACCCCGGTAGGTCCTTGGTCATCCGGGTGTAGGCACCGGGGGCCAGACAGTTGCAGGTCACGCCGTACTTGGTGAGTTCCATGGCTGTGATCAGGGTGAACGCCGCGATGCCCGCCTTGGCCGCCCCGTAGTTGGACTGTCCGACATTGCCGTAGATGCCCGACGGCGACGCCGTGTTCACGATCCGTCCGAATGCCTCACCGCCCGCCTTGACCTTCTCGCGCCAGTAGACGGCAGCGTGGTGGCTGGGGGCGAAGGTGCCTTTCAGGTGGACATTGATCACCGCGTCCCAGTCGGACTCAGTCATCGAGAACATCATGCGGTCACGGAGGATCCCGGCGTTGTTGATGAGGATGTCGCAGCTGCCGAACGTGTCGATGGCCTGCTGGACCATCTCGCCGGCAGCGTCGAAGTCGGCCACGTTGGCGCCGTTGACAACCGCCTCGCCGCCCATAGCCACGATTTCATCGACCACCGACTGGGCTGGGGTGACATCGGCACCCTCGCCGGTGGCATCGCCACCCAGGTCGTTGACCACCACCTTGGCACCATTCTCAGCGAGCATGAGGGCGTGCTCTCGCCCGATGCCTCGGCCGGCGCCGGTCACGATGGCCACGCGGCCTTCAACGATGTTGCCCATGGGGAAGTGCTCCTGTATCTGGTGCGGATCTTTGGTCTCTGGAGATGAAGTCTGAGCCTGCCACCGAGGTGGGGTCGGTGCCCACGCGGGGATGACCCGGGGACCACTGTCACACCCGTTGTGAATGGGTGCTCCTTGGATGCGACGAACATCCTCACTACGCAAAAGGAACTGACCCGGTCTGTCGCCGCCCTGCTTGTCGGGGTCGACACCGGTGATCGTGACCGGCCCGACGGCGGCCCCAAACGGGTGTTCCGATCGTCGGTCGGTCAGGAGTACCCGGTCGGCGGCACCTAGGGTCGGCCTGTGGCAGCGGACGCAAGACTGTCACGCGGAAGAACCGCCTACATTCCCTACGAGACCGGCCTCCATGAGGTGGCTGACGGCGTCTTCGCATATCTACAGCCTGACGGGGGATGGGGTTGGTCCAATGCCGGCCTGCTGGCCACCGCCGACGGCTCGGTTCTCGTCGACACCCTCTTCGATCAGGTCCTGACCCGGAAGATGCTCGACGCCATGGCCCCGATCACCGGCTCCCACCCCATTGGCACGGTGGTCAACACGCACGCCAACGGTGACCACTGCTATGGAAACGGCCTGCTTCCTGAGGCTGAGATCGTCACCACCGAGGCTGCCGCCCGCGAGATGGGTGCCGTGCCGCCGTCGGCCCTGGTTGCCCTGCTGGCCGCCGACATGGGCGAGGTCACCAACGACTACGTCCAGCGGGCCTTTGGCGGGTTCACCTTCGAGGGCATCGAGGTTCCCGATCCCACCCGTACCTTCACCGGCATGCTGGACCTCGAGGTCGGCGGCCGTCGTGTCGCCCTGCAGCAGGTAGGTCCCGCGCACACCGCTGGCGACTTGCTGGTCCATTTGCCCGACGCTGGCGTGGTGTTCGCCGGCGACATCCTGTTCGTGAACGGCACCCCGATCGTTTGGGACGGGCCCATTTCCAACTGGGTCGCCGCGTGCGACCGGATCCTGGAACTGGATGCGGACGTCGCCAACGGCGCAGCGGTCATCATCCCCGGGCATGGGCCGCTTACCGACGCCGCTGGTGTCCAAGCAGTCCGTGACTACCTCACCTGGCTTGAGGGCGCCTGTCGGGAGACCCACGCTGCCGGCCTCACCGCAGCGGACGCAGTGGCGGAGTTGGCTTCCAGCGAAACGTTCCAGCCCTACCGCGAATGGGGCGAGTGGGAACGTCTCGCGGTGAACGTCCGGGCCGCCTACCGTGAGATCGACGGCGGCGACGAGAGCATTCCCAACCTGTTCGAGGCAATGGCAAACCTGGCGGCGGGCCACTAAGGCCGTCCAAGGTTCACAACCCGAAAGCCGAACTCGAAACCCGAGAAGGAGATCACCACCATGCCGAACTGTGCATTCATCGGCCTCGGAGTCATGGGGTATCCCATGGCTGGCCACCTCAAGGCCGCCGGGTACGCCACCACCGTCTACAACCGCACCGCCACCAAGGCTGACGACTGGGTCGCTGAGCATGACGGCATATCGGCGCCCACACCCCGAGAGGCCGTGGCGGGCGCGGAGTTCGTGATGGTTTGCGTTGGGAACGACGACGACCTCCGGTCCGTGGTGTTTGGTGACGACGGAGCGCTGGCCGGCATGGCGTCCGGGGCCACACTGGTCGACCACACCACGGCGTCTGCTGAAGTGGCCCGTGAGATCCGAGCGGCCGCCGACGAACTCGGGGTCGGCTTCATCGACGCGCCGGTCTCGGGCGGGCAGGCCGGCGCCCAGAATGGTCAGCTCTCCGTCATGTGCGGCGGTGACGCCGATGTGTTCGCCGGCGTAGAGCCGGTCATCGACGTCTACGCAAAGGCGACGGTCCTCATTGGCGACACGGGTTCCGGGCAGCTCACCAAGATGGTCAACCAGGTTTGCATCGCCGGTCTCATTCAGGGCTTATCCGAGGCTCTGGACTTCGGGCGCCGCTCCGGCCTCGACGAGGAGAAGGTGCTGTCAGCCATCAGCGCCGGAGCATCCGGGTCATGGCAGATGGACAACCGGGCCCGAACCATGCTCGATCGGCACTTCGACCACGGATTCGCCTTGGACTGGATGCGAAAGGACCTCGGCATCGTGTTCGACGAGGCTCAACGCATCGGCGCCACCCTGCCCGTCACCGCCATGGTCGACCAGTTCTACGCCCGGCTCCAGCGTGAAGGCCACGGTCGCTGGGACACCAGCGCCCTGATCGAGCTCCTTCGAGACGATTGATTCCGGTTCTCCCATCGAACTGGTGGGGGCGCCTCCGATTCTTACAGCGAACAGGAATGGGGCCGAGCGCCGGGTCAGGTGGGACCGTCAGGTGGCTGGTTCTGACCCCGCCACCGTGGTGCGGTGCAACTCGCGCCGCTGGCCGGCGTAGTCGTTGAGTGCCACGTGCTGTGTGGACCGGTTGTCCCACAGCACCACGTCACCGTCGGACCAGCGGTGCCGCATTGTGAATCGCACATGGGTCGTGAACTCGTGCAGCCACTTGAGTAGATGGGATTCCTCGCGGGAACCTGCCTCGGTTCCATCACCCACGCCTGGACCACGGAGCGCCCGAACATAGGTGCCGTTGAAGAACAGGCTTCGCTTCCCCGTCTCAGGATGTGTGCACAGCAGCGGATGTTCCCGGGTCTCCTCGGCCGACTCCGATGTCCGGATGTCCATGCCCGACAGCCCCGAATGGAGCTCCTGCTGGGCGGGAGAGTAGCTGGCGCTCGCCGAGTGAACGCACGTGACCTCCTCGAACTGCTCGCGCATGTCGGCAGGTAGTTGGTCATGGGCCGCCGTCATCGACGCCCACACCGTGTCGCCCCCCACGTCAGGCACATCTAGAGCGTGAAGCACCGTGAACGCCGGCGGAGCATCCAGGAAGGAGAAGTCGCTGTGCCACACTCCGCCAAAATTGAACGCCTCGGTCTCGTTGGCCTCCTTGACGACCTTGATCACCTCGGGATGCTCGGGCACCGGTTGCACGAACGGCACCGGCGAGTAGTCGCCCAGCAGATGGCTGAACCCGGCCTGTTCTTCTGGAGACAAGGCCTGACCCGGCACCACCAGCACCTCGTGGTCCACCAGCGCTGACCGGAGGACTGCCACATCGTCCGGATCCATGTCCGGAGACAGCGTGACCCCGTCGAGCCGGGCGCCCAGCACTCCCGTCAGTCGAGAAATCCGAACTCCACTGGTTGCGGCCATGAGCCGGACCCTACGACGCCTCGCCCCCTGGCTCTAATCTCTAGCCATGTCACGACTGATCCTCCGCAACGGCCACGTGTTCGACGGAATCTCGGCCGGCTCACCCGAAGCAGGTCCAATCGAAGCAGACATCGTGGTTGAGGACGACCGCATCGTCGACGTCGGCCCCGGACTCGACGGCGACGAAGAGATCGACTGCACCGGTCGCCTGATCACCCCCGGCTTGTTCGACTGCCACGTTCACTTCATGGCCGACGGGGACTTTTCCGCCCAGACTCACCTTCAGTCGCCGTTCTCACTTCAGTTCTTCCAGGCCGCCGAACGTATGGAACGCACCCTCGCCGTGGGCGTGACCAGCGTCCGTGAGGCCGGAGGCGCCGATGCAGGCGTCCGAGAGGCCCGCGATCGGGGCCTCATTGCCGGCCCACGCATGCAGATCTCGCTCACCATGCTCTCTCAGACCGGCGGCCACGGCGACTCTTGGGAGATCTGCGGAGGCTTCATGCCGGGGATGGGCGATGCCCACCCTGGGCGCCCCCACAACATCGTCGACGGCCCCGACGAGATGCGTCGAAAGGTCCGCGAACTAGTCCGGGCTGATGCCGACGTCATCAAGGTGGCCACCACCGGTGGCGTCATGTCGTCTCGGTCTCGACCGCAGCAGGCGCAGTTCCACCCCGACGAGTTGGAGGTGCTCGTCGCCGAGGCCTCAGCGGCTGAACGGTTCGTCATGGCCCACGCCCAGGGCACCCGGGGCATCCGCAATGCCATCACCGCAGGGATCCGTTCCATCGAGCACGGGATCTACCTCGACGACGAGACCATCGAGATGATGTTGGCTGCCGGGACCTGGCTCGTGCCGACGCTGATTGCTCCGATGGGAGTCCTGGAAGCCGCCGACCGGGGTGTCGAGCTGGCGCCCCAGGTCATCGCCAAGGCCACGGAGACCATCGAGGCCCACCGGAGTTCGGTGGCCCGGGCCATGGCGGCCGGCGTGAAGATCGCCATGGGCACCGACTCCGGGGTGACCCCCCACGGACAGAACCTCCGAGAGTTGGCCGAGATGTCCAAGCTCGGCATGTCCGACGACCAGGTGCTCCGGTCGTCGACGTCGGTGGCCGCCGACCTGTTGGGCGTCTCCGAGGATCTTGGCAGCATCGAGACAGGCAAACTGGCCGACCTGGTCATCTGGGAAGGGTCCCGCCTCGACGTGAGAGATATGCGGTCCCGCATCCGCACCATCATTCAGAACGGCACCGTCGTGGCCGGCCGAGCCGACGACTGAAACGGGTATCTCGGGGGTCCGTATCCGAGGCACGGAGCGGCGAAGCGGACCCAGGAAACTAGAGAATCTGAGACAGGAACAGCTTCGTGCGGTCCTCGGTCGGGTTCGAGAAGAACAGGTCCGTCGTGTTCTGTTCGACGATCTGCCCACCCTCCATGAAGAAGAGCCGGTCAGCCACCTCCTTGGCGAAACCCATCTCGTGGGTCACGACCATCATGGTCATCCCAGATAGGGCCAGTGATTTCATGACGTCCAGCACCTCTTTGATCATCTCCGGGTCAAGAGCCGAAGTTGGCTCGTCGAACAGCATGATCCGTGGCTCCATAGCCAGAGCCCTGGCGATCGCCACCCGCTGTTGCTGACCGCCCGATAGTTGACCCGGGTACTTGCTGGCCTGTTCGGGGATACCGACGCGCTCCAGCAGGGCCATGCCCTGGGCCTCGGCCTCGGCCCGTGGCTTCTTGCGCACCCAGATGGGTGCCAGGGTCACGTTGTCCAGGATGTTCAGGTGGGGGAACAGGTTGAACTGCTGGAACACCATTCCGACCTCGGACCGCACCTTCTCGATGTTCCGCATGTCATTGGTGAGCTCTACGTCGTCAACGACGATCCGACCCTCCTGATGGATCTCAAGGCGGTTGATGCATCGGATCCATGTCGACTTCCCGGAGCCCGAGGGTCCGAGCACCACGACGACTTCCTGTTCCTTGATGGTGGCTGACACCTTGTCGAGAGCCTGGAAGTCGCCGTACCACTTCGATACGTCCTCGCACACGATCATGTCGCGGGCTCCGGACAGGTCCCGGGTCTGGCCACCGGTCGGTTCGGCTGCTGTTGTATCGGTCATGACATCACCTCGAAGGCCTCTGGGAGACCGTTAGCGCTCGCCCAGCCCGGTGCGCCGTTCGAGACGCTGGCTGGCCTTGGACATTTGGTAGGCGAAGATCCAGTAGATCACCGACACGAAGAAGAGGTTTTCTCTGGTGCTGCCCATGAACTCGGTCTGTCCGGGAATGACGATCCGTCCAATGTAGAGCAGGTCGAACACTCCGATGATGGCCAGCAGCGAGGTCTCCTTGAACACTCCGATGCAGTGTCCCACCAACGGTGGGATGGAAACTCGTAGGGCCTGAGGGAGGACGATGAACACCGTCTTTTGGGCGGTGGTCATGCCGACTGCCTCGGCCGCCTCGTGCTGTCCCCGGGTTATCGACTGCAGGCCACCCCGCACGTTCTCGGCCAGGTAGGCCGAAGAAAACAGGACGTAGCCAATGGCCACAGCGGCGACTTCGCCTAGGTGCATCCCTCTGGGAAGGAAGAGAGGCACCATTATCGAGAAGAAGATCAGGACCGTGATCAGCGGTATGCCTCGCACAACCTCGATGAACCCGGTCGCCAACTGCCGGAAGATGGGCATGGTCGATGTGCGAGCCAGCGCCAGAGCAATTCCGAGGGGGAACGAGATTACGAGGGCGATGAACGCGATGAACAGGGTGATCGAGAAGCCACCGATGAAGAAACCCCCCGGGACCGTGACGGTTGACGGGGTGTTGATCGAGGTGATCAGCCACGACATCACGCCCAGGATGCCCAACCAGCCGAAGATGTAGCGCCTCCGGGCCTGGGGTCCGCCTGCGAACGTTGGTGCCGCCAGAGCGAAGGTGGCCAGTAGGAGCATGTCGAGTCGTACGACCTGTCGCATCGGTGTCAGGAACGTGCAGAAGCCGGCCACCAGGATCAGCACGGCGACAATTCGACCGATTTCGCCGGTCGATGGGCGGGTGAGCCACGAGAGTAGGGCAGCGCCGCCGACTGCGTAGACGAGGAAGATTGGCAGGTCGGTGCTGAACACGTGGCCCATGTCGAAATCTGGGTCCCGCAGCACCAGGTAGGTGAGGAAGAATGGCGCTAGGAGCCAGAGCACCAGGAGGGTGGCCCGGGTCGGATTGGTCGGGAGGCGATTTCGCATCAGGCGTCCCGCGAAGTACGCCGCCACGACGATGAGCAGCATGATCGTCCACGGCAACTTGGTGGTCATTGCCACTGTGCCCGGTTCGGCCAACACCCTCGGATCGCGCTTCGCGATGTAGGTGTGGTGGCCGTAGGGGACCACCCACAACGAGCTCACCAACCCGGCCAGGGTGACCACCAGCACTGTCAGCGAACTGACCGTTCGTTCGTTTTCGCCTCTAACGGCGAAGCGACGGATGGTCTCGCCGACGGCGGCCACGGCCAGAGCGGCGACCAGCCACTGGACGGTGGCCGAGGCGCTGAACGGAGCGAGGAGGGCGAGGAGAGCGAGAAGGGCGCCGATGGCCAGAAGCTTGCGTCCGAGCACCGCCACCGGCACCGTCGAGCCGGCCTGCCATACAGCCAGCGACAGGCCTGTGAGGATGAGGAGGACGGCGACGCAAAACCAGACTCGGATGTACTGCTCATCGGGGTAGGCCCGGGTCATGAACAGCTGCATGTTGGTGGCCGTGCTGTCCCACTGGCGGACCGGATTGAAAATGAACGACAGGAAGCCACGGAAGATTGCCAACAGGATGATTGTGGTGACAACGGTCAGCACGGAGTTGAAGGGGCTCGAGAAGAGGTTCTCCTTCACCCACTCACGCGGTGCCAATTTTGGTACTTCGGGCGGCGCGGACAGAGGCGCACTCGTCGTCGCTTCGACCATGGAAGGCGTCGAGCCTTGATCCGAGAGCGACATCTACCGCTCCACCAGTTTCATGCGGACGTTGAACCAGTTGACGACCACCGAGATGGTTAGCGAACAGCTCAGGTAGAAGAGCATCCAGATGGCCACCACGGGGAGTGTCCGGCCGGTCTGGTTGAACACCGTGGTACCGACCTGGACCATGTCGCTCATGCCGACGGCGACGGCCAGCGAGGTGTTCTTGGTCAGGTTCAGGTACTGGTTGCCGGTCGGGGGCAGGATGACCCGGAGAGCCTGAGGAAGTACCACGTGGCGGAGGATCTGTCCCCGGCGGAGACCGACAGCCTTGGCCGCCTCGGTCTGACCCTTGGGCACGGCCAGGATGCCGCCTCGGACGTTTTCGCCGATGAAGGCAGACGTGTAGAACACGACAGCGAAGAACACCGAGGCGAAGCCAATCGACATCGTCAGACCGTTCTTCCCGTAGTTGGGGAATTTGCCCTTCTGGACGATGTCGGGGCGCATGGCGTCGAATGGGCGGGCTGCACCGTCGACGTTGAACTTGTCGGCTAGGACCTCGAACAAGTCGCGGCCGCTGTTGAGGGTCCAGGCTGAAAGGCCGGACCAGCGAACCACCAGGAAGACGACGGCCAGTGAGGCCACAGCGGTAAAGGCAATCCGGAACCAGTCGTCGTCGGTGAGCGAGAGGTGTCCGCGGGCACTGCGGTGGTCGGAAACGAAACGGCGGATCCAAACGGTGGCACCGCCGACAGCCATGGCGGAGAACAGCAACTGTGGGACGGCGACGGGAAGCGAGTCGAGCAGGTCAGCGACGGCACTGAAGACGGAGCCCAGCCAGGAGAACGCAGGGTGGACGAACAGGCCGATCAGCCCGAACAGGGCGATCGTTCCGAGCGCCCACAGGATCGGCGAGGTGTTGGCGCCGGTCTCGTCCTGAATTCGTTGACGGTGACGGCGGACGAAGTGAGCGGCCACCACACCGACGAGCATCACGACCGCCCACTGGTAGAAACCATCGGCTATGTGGACTCGTGGCATCGAGATGCCCTTGTTGGACACATGCAGCCAGCCGTTGATGGGTCCGGTTTGTAGGCCGAGCTTGGGAAAAGCGGCTGTCATAACCGAGTAGTAGATGACCATCTGCACCAGCAGCGGAATGTTCCGCAATACCTCGACCCACGAGGTGGCAATGCGGCGCACCAGCCAGTTGTCAGACAGCCGGGCCAGGCCGACAATCACGCCCAGGATCGTGGCGAAGAAGATGCCTGCAATGGATAGACGCAGGGTGTTGACCATGGCGGCCCATAGAGCCCGCCCGCCCGTGTCCGGGTGAGTGTCGATTCCCTCACTGATCTGGATGTCGACGGGGCGTTCGAGGAAGTCGAAGTCGGTATTGATGTTTCGTGCCCGAAGGTTGTCCCCGGCTTGACTGGCAAGGAACCACATCGTTCCGAGCACCACGAACAGCAGCACAACCTGTGTCACCCACTTGAGAACGACGACGTCGCGCCACAGCGGTACTCGCTGAGAAACCCGCTCTTGGGTGGTGGTGGCCGTCATGGTCGACGTGGGCTCAGATCGTGGGGCTGGGGATCAGTCAAAGACTTCTCTGGAAGGGTTCCAGAAGATGGACAGTATCCGCGTGCTCAAGTGTCGTTAACGCGAATGATCCCGGGGCCTGGGAGCTGGCGCCCCCAGACCCCGGGATCATCAATAGCGTTGGTTCGCCTACCTAGCGGGCCGGCGGGGAGTAGATGAGGCCCCCGTCGAGCCATCCGGCGTTGGCGCTGCCCTCGCGGTACAGGCCGACCGGGTTCAGGTTGCGGTCATAGACCTCGCCGTAGCTTCCAACCTGCCTGATCACCTGGTGGAAGGCGTCGGCGGCTAGACCCATAGCGGTCTGGAGCTCACCATCGCCGCCACACAGACGTGCCACCTCGGCCTCGGCCGTGGCGCACGTGGCATCCACGTTGGCGGAGGTGACGCCGTACTCATCCATGATGATCATGGCGTACACGGTCCAGTTGACGGCATCGGCCCAGGCCGAGTCGTTCTGACCGTATGTCGGACCGAGCGGCTCCTTGGAGATCGGCGTGGCCGGGAAGATCACCCACTCCTGATCGGCGGGCTGCTGCTTGGCCTTGCGGCCCACGAGGGCCGAACCGTCGGTGGTGGTGATGTCACACCCACCGGCGATGAAGGTCTCGTAGACCTCATCACTCGTCTCGAAGCCGAGCAACGTGATTTCGGCACCAGCCAACAGGGCGGCCTCGGCGATGTTCTTCTCCGTGGTCGTACCGACGTTGGTGCACACGATGGAGCCGTCGATGTCGGCAACCGAGCTGGAGCCCGAGAAGCCGTCGCTGACACGGGCCATCAACTGCTGGCCGTCGTAGTAGGTGGTGGGACCGAAGTCCATGCCCACCGAGCTGTCACGGCTCTGGGTCCAGGTGGTGTTACGCATGAGGACGTCCACGTCGCCCGTCTGGACGGCGGTGAAGCGCTCCGACGCGGTCAGAGCCACGAAGTTCACGGCACCAGCGTCACCAACGACGGCGGCGGCCACTGCACGGCAGAAGTCGGCGTCGATACCGGTGACCGAACCATCAGCCTGGGTCTCGGAGAACGCCACGGCAGAGCCACTGACACCACAGTTCAGAGTGCCTCGGGCCTGCACGACGTCCAGGAGACTGCCGTCGGCGACGACCTCGACCTGAGCGGTCGTGGTTGCCGCTGCTGCGGTCGTTGCCGGTGCGGCGGTCGTTGCCGGTGCGGCGTCCTCGCTGTCGCTACCGCATGCAGCGGCGACGACACCGATCGACAGGAATATGGCAAGAAACTTGAGAAACTTGCTCTTCATAAAATTTAACCCCCTCCGGGTCATTGGTTCCCGAGGGGCATCACACGCCGCCTACAGGTGCCACCCATCGTTGGACGACGTATTGAGGCTAGGTGCCGGTGGTCACACGAGCAACCTCGACTATCCGTTGCTCGCATAACCGGAGCCACTGAACCTGTGAACTATCACGCCTGTGGACCCGTTTTTGGACGATGTTGTCGGCTTCCTGCGAGTTGGAGCACCGAGCCGGTTCTGCGTGTTGGGCCTGGGTGTCGGGTCGGCGGATCGGGTCAGTGGACCGGGTGGACCTCTTCAAGAAGGCCGGTGGTCACGCAGTACACGAAGCCTCGGATGTGGTCCTTGTGTCGCACGAATGGTGACAGGTGCAGTCTCTGCATGGACTGTCGGACGCTGGCGTGGGGATCGGTGAATGCTTCGAGCGCCCAGACTGGTGCCACGCCGATCTCGTCGACCAGGTCCGCTCTGAAGTCGTCCTCGTTGACCTGCTCGAGGCCGCAGTTGGTGTGGTGCACGAGCACGATCTCGCGGGTCTTGAGGAACCGTTGGGAAAGGCACAGTGAGCGGATCACGTCGTCGGTGATGACCCCGCCGGCGTTGCGGATGACGTGCGCCTCACCATGGCCAAGGCCGAGCAGCTGGAACATGTCCATCCGGGAGTCCATGCAGGCCACTACAGCTACGTGGCGTGTCGGTTCGACCTGGAGTTTGGCGTCGGGGAACTCGACGGCGAATGCCTGATTGGCAGCCACGAACTCGTCGGCGATAGGCCTGTGGTCTGAGTCTGAGCCTGAGTCTGAGTCTGAGTCTGAGTCTGAGTCTGAGTCCTGGGTCATGGGCTTAGTTGACCTGCTTGGCCATGCCTTCCCAGTAGGGGGCACGAAGCTTGAACTTCTGGAGTTTGCCGGTGGCCGTCCGGTCCAGTTCGTCACGGAACTCCACTGACGTGGGGCACTTGAAGTGGGCCAACTTCTCCCGGCAGTGGTCGATCAGCGCCTGCTCGTCGGGCTGACCTTCAGCATCGACATCACTGCCGGAACCAGGCACCAGGACCACCAAGGCCTTGATGGTTTCTCCCCACTTCTCGTCGGGCACGCCAATGACGGCTACCTCGGCCACCGCAGGATGCGAGAAGAGGGTGTCCTCCACCTCGATGGACGACACGTTCTCGCCCCCCGAGATGATCACATCCTTCTTGCGATCGGTGATGGTGGCAAAGTTGTCGTCGGCAATTGTCGCCCCGTCGCCCGTGTGGAACCAGTCGTTGGCCAGGGCGTCGGCGGTGGCTTCGGGCTGCGCCCAGTAGCTCTTGAGCACATGGTTGGACCGGGCCAGCAATTCGCCGTCGGGAGCGGTGTCCAGGGTGACGCCCAGCGCGGGAGCGCCGGCCCGCGACAGCCGGGCGGCTCGCTCAGCCGGGGTGTCGTCATCCCATTCGGACCGGTTCCGGTTCATGGTGAGGAGCGGCGCCGTCTCGGTCAGTCCGTAGATCTGGATGAACTCCCATCCCAGTTCGGTCTCGACCCGTTCGATGGTGCGGGTGGGCGGGGGTGCACCGGCCACCACGCAACGCATGGTGCCCCGCCCGGGGATCTCGCCGCCCCAGTCGGCCGCAGCGTCCAGCACGGCGGCCAGCACGGCGGGCGCACCACACAGGAGGGTCACCCCGTGCTCGGCGATACGTCGCAGGATCTCGTGGCCGTCGACCTTGCGGAGCACGATGTGCTTCCCGCCCATGCCGGTCATGGCGTAGGGCATGCCCCAGCCGTTGCAGTGAAACATGGGCAGCGTGTGGAGGTACACGTCCCGGTCGTTCACGCCGGTCTGCCAGCCGAATACCGCAGCGTTCAGCCACAGGTTGCGGTGGGTCATCTCGACGCCCTTGGGTCGGGCCGTGGTGCCGCTCGTGTAGTTGATGGTCGCCGTGGCATTCTCGTCGGGCGTCCAGGGGCGCGGCTCGACGCCTTCCAGGAACAGCGAGTCGGACTCCTCGCCGGCCAGTAGACGGGTACCGACCTTCACATCACCCAGATCGGCCTCCAACTCGGGGTCCATGATCAGGACCTCAGCGCCGGAGTGGTCGACGATGTACTGCACCTCCTCGGCATTGAGGCGGAAGTTGATGGGCACGCCGACCCGACCGAAGGCACTGGTGCCGAACAGGAAGACCAGCAGGCGAGAAGCGTTGTGGCTCACCATGGCCACCCGGGCCCCCAGGTCCAGGCCCATCTGGTCCAGGCCGGCGGCCATGGCCCGGGACAGTTCGCCTACCCGGCGATAGGTCAGGTCGGGCAGTGGGGCGGCCACCTGGTCCGGCTCGTCAACGAAGGCGACCCGGTCTCCGTAGACGAGTTCTGCCCGGCGGAGGTGGTCGGCGATGGTCAGCGGGATCTGCATGCAGGGTTCCTCCGGCGAAATGGTGGAGCGGGTCGTCGACCCTTGGCGTCACCCGAGAGTAGGCGCGGGTGGGCCGCGGTCCGTTCCCGGGACTGGGCCCGGTCACAGGAAACAGGTCACCGGCTGTCGTGTCGGAGGCCCTACGATCCGGTGGGTGGGACAGGCCGAACGAGACGAGACGCTGGACGAGTACCGATCGAGCATCGACAACATCGATGCCGCGCTCATCCACCTGTTGGCCGAACGGTTCAAGGTGACCCGGAAGGTCGGCGCCCACAAGGCTGCAGTCGACATGCCGCCCGCTGATCTTGAGCGTGAAGCGTCCCAGGTGCAGCGAATGCGCGAGCTGGCCGAGTCAACCGGTCTTGATCCGGTGTTCAGCGAGAAGTTCCTGCGGTTCGTTATCGACGAGGTGATCCGTCACCACGAGAACGCCAGCAACGGGGACTAGCCCTCAGCCATCTCCCGGTCCTTGGACACCTCGTCGAGGTCGGCGAACTCTTCGCTGGTGTCGACCCAGTTCTCGAACTCGATTACCCCGATGTCGGTGAACCGGTCGCGTAGCCATCCGTCGCCGGCATCCAGGAGCCCCAACTTCTTGCAGTTGGGGACGATCTTGGAGAACAGCATCTTCTGGAACAGTCGCATCTCATCGGGCATCTCGAGGCTGAACTTGACCATGTCCTTGACGGGTACGCCCATGCGCTCCCAGACCTCCTGGCGCATGAACCGGTCCCGCATGCGCAGCGCCGCCTCGAAGGTGAACTCCTGTCGGTCGCGCAACTCGGCCACCGTGAGCTCCTGGTAGACCTCCTGGAGGCTGAGTACCCCGAAGGCCACGTGCCGGGCCTCGTCGGACATCACGTATCGCAGCAACTTCTTGAGTAGTGGCTCCTCGGTGGTCTGGTGCATGAATCCGAAGGCAGCCAGGGCCAGGCCCTCCACCATGATCTGCATGCCCAGGTAGGTCATGTCCCAGCGGCTGTCCTCGAGAATGTCGTCCAGCAGGGCGCCGAGGTGGGTGTTGATCGGGTACTTGATGCCCCCGAGCTTCTGGTCGAGGTACTGGGCGAACACCTCGACGTGGCGAGCCTCGTCGACCACCTGGGTGGCCGCGTAGTACTTGGCGTCGATCCACGGAACGGTCTCGACGATCTTGGCCGTGCACAACAGGGCACCCTGCTCACCGTGCATGAACTGGCTGAGGCTCCAGTTCATGGACTCCACACCCACCTCGAGCCACTCGTCCTCGTTGAGCTTGTGGAGCGGTGAATCGGGATTGTCGGCAAAGTAGGCCACCTCGGCGGGGTCGGCCGGAGCCAGCACGGCGTAGGGATCAACGTCGATCGACCAGTCCAGGTCGGTCTGGCCGTTCCACTGGGAGGTTTTGGCCTTCTCGTAGAGCTTGTCGAGGGCTGCCCGCTCTCCCTTGTCGTAGCGCCACGTGAAGATGGCGTCAGCGTTGTCTTCGACCACGCTGATCAGAGAATGGACGTCGTCGTTACTGCGGGAGAAGTCGGTGATCCGGTCCGGGTCGTTGGCATACGCCCGAAAGTCGAATGCCGCGTCGCTGACGTTCTCCGTGTCCATCTCAGCCATGGCTGCGGCTTCGGGAGAGGGGTTCTCGGTGGTGGTCATGGCTACTCCTGCTTTCTGGGGCGGGCTGTCTGGGACCGGTCAGTGGGTTGGGGTGTCGATGACCTCGACGCCCTGCAGGGCATCCGGGTCGAATGAGGCTCGGTTGGCGGCATCGTCGAGTTCCCGGTCGGCTACCGGTCCGTCGAGGTCGAGGGCTTCGGCGGTGTTCTCCCAGTCCTCGAATTGGATGATGTTCATCTCCTGGAAGCGCTCGCGCAGCCAGCCGTCTCGATGGTCGAGCAGGCCCAGTTTCTTGCAGTTGGGGACGATCTTGGAGAACAGCAACTGTTGGAACTTCTGCTGGGAGTTCTGGTCGGGCAGCAGGGCCTCGATCTCCTCGTTGGAGATGCCGTAGCTGGGCCACAACTCGGCGTTCAGGGTGCGGCGGCGCATCTGGTTGCAGGCCTCGAAGGCGAATTCCTGGCGGAGCCGGAAATCGTCGGCTGAGAGGTCGGCGTAGATCTCCTGCAACGAGAGGATCCCGAAGGCCACGTGGCGGGCCTCGTCGGACATCACGTAGCGCAGCAGATTCTTGAGTAGCGGCTCCTGGGTGGTGCCCAGCATCATGCCGAAGGCGGCTAGGGCCAGGCCTTCGATCACCACCTGCATGCCGAGGTAGACAAGGTCCCATCGTTCATCACTCAGCACCGAGTCCAGCAGCGACTTCAGGTTTTCGTTGATCGGGTAGGTGGTGGGCATCTTTTCGTCGAGATACCGGGCGAACGCCTCGACGTGGCGGGCTTCGTCGACCACCTGGGTGGAGCCGTAGTACTTGGCCTCGATCCACGGGACCGATTCGACGAGACGGGCCGTACAGAGCAGGGCGCCCTGCTCCCCGTGCAGGAACTGGCTGAGCGACGCGCACTGGGAGTTGACCGCGAAGTCGACCCACTGGTCGTCGTTCCATGAGGCGACGGGGGAGCCCTTGACGTCGAGCAGGCTGCGGGCCGGGAACCCGGCCGGAATTCCGGTGGTTTCGGCCTGGAGGCGGACCATCCTCTCCGGGTCCACGTCGATCGACCAGTCCAGGTCGTCGCTGACGTTCCACTGGGACCGCTTGGCCTTCTCGTAGAGGCGGTTCAGGCCGTCCCGACCGCGTTCATAATCCCATGTGAACTGGGTGTCGAACTCGGCCCGGACCTTGTCGATGAGCTGGTCGAAAGCGGTAGCGCCGTCGGAAGGTCCCTCAACTGGGGACCCGCCACTCGAGGTAGCGGCATCGTCCTGGGTGATTGTCATGTCTGGTCTCCGGTCAGGGAATCGTCGGTGGGAAAGTTCTCGGTGGGGAGCGCCAGTCCGGCCAGGACCCGGTCGATGACGGCGTGCCAGTTGTCGGGCTCGGGGAGGTCTAGGCCCATCGAACGGGTCAGCAGCATCCCGAAGCCGATGGCGTGGGCCAGCCGGACCACCGCCTGCTCGTCGAGGCCCGGGTCCAGGAGTCCGTCGCTGGTGCCCTCGCTGACGATCTTGCCAAGCCGTCGGTCCTCGTCGGTCACCCGACACCGGAGGCGGTCAGCCAACTCGGGGTCGCGACGGGCGGCCACCACGGCTTCGAGGAACAGCCCGTGGCCGCCGTCCAGGTCGTCGAGCAGGTGGTCGCCGAGCCGGGACAGCACCTCGGTTGCCGAGCCGCTCCCACTGCTGTTGAGCACCGTGTCGAGCGAGCCGGGCATGTGGTGGTCGGCGGCTTCGAGGAGGAGTTCGGCCTTGCCGCCGAAGCGGTTGTAGATGGCGCCGGTGGTTACGCCGGCTCGGCGGGCGATCTCGGCGACGCCAGCCTTTTCGTAGCCCTTTTCGGCGAACACCTCAGCCGCCGCTTGCAGCAGACGGTCCGTGAGTTCGCTCCCGGTGTGGGAACTGGGTGAGTCGGCCATCACACGATAATAACCGTTGTTATCAGAGAATCAAGTCAGGCACTCTCCGCGGCGGTTCCCGGGTGGTTTGCCGGACGAACCAACGGTCACCGTCGTTGGTGGTCGGGGGATCTAGGTTTCCGCAACATGCACTTCGGAGCCTGCTTCTTTCCCACCGAGTACGCCATCAGTCCCGTCGAACTGGGCGTCGCCCTGGAGGAACGTGGCTTCGAGTCGGTCTGGCTGGCCGAGCACAGTCACATTCCGGCATCCCGGGAGTCGCCGTGGCCAGGCGGATCGGACCTCCCGCAGATGTACTACGACACTCTCGATCCATTCGTGACGCTCGGCGCCATGGCAGCCACCACCAAGACGTTGAAGTTGGGCACCGGCATAGCGCTCGTCGTCCAGCGTGACCTGATCCACACCGCCAAGGAGGTGGCCAGCCTCGACGTGCTCTCCGGTGGTCGCGTGCTGTTCGGGGTGGGCGCCGGTTGGAACCTCGAGGAGATGGCCGACCACGGGACCGACCCGGACCGCCGATTCGGACTGATGCGTGAACGGGTCGAGGCCATGAAAGCCCTGTGGGCCGGGAACCCTGCCGAATACCACGGGGACCAGGTCGATTTTGACGCCACGTACCAGAATCCCAAGCCGGTCCAGCGACCCCATCCGCCGATCCACGTCGGCGGGGTGGCCCCGGGTGGACTTCGTCGGGCCGTGGCCTATGGCGACGGCTGGATTCCCATCGGCGGCCGGACCGCGGTGGACGGCGCCCAACTCTCCGCGCTACGGGCCGAGGCATGTGCCGAGGCGGGGCGGGACCCCGATGAGTTGGAGATTTCGATCTACTACGCGCCCGCCGATGCCGGCGTGCTCGCTGATCTAGCCGAACACGGCATCGAGCGAGCGGCGTTCGCTGTGCCGTCCGCTCCCCGTGACGAAGTCCTGCCCCTGCTGGATTCCTACGCTGAGATCATGGCCGGCCTTTAGCAGGAACCCCGATCAGAAGCTCCTGCGCGGGCACTCCCGGCCGGCAGTTCCCTCAGGGCCGGGTGGCCGCCAGATCGGCGGCCAGAGCGGCCCGCTGGGCCTCGGTGAGGTCAACCGTCAGTTCGAGCGCCGCAAAGTCGCTGCCCAACCGAACCGGTCCGCTCTCGAGCGAGAAGTTCAGGTACTGCACTGCGGACAGTCGACCACGACCTACCTGGGTCGGGTCGAACTCGGCGTAGATGCGAGAACCATCGGCGGTCTCGGCATACAGGCACTCCTGGAGGCCCAGCCAGGCTTCGAGCAGGGGCCGGCGTTCGGCCTCGTCCTCGATCTCGATGAGCAGGGCGCATCCCAGCTGGCCGGCGCCGCCGAGCATCCCGTTGTAGGTCTCGAGCTCCTCGTGGATGCTGGTCTCGCGCACGATCCGTTCGGCCCGCATGATCTCGTGGACCTGGTAGCGCATCGTGTCGTGGTTCTCGAACAGGAACGTGAGGTGTTCGCCGAGATGGATCCGGCGAACCGCCTTGACGGTCATCACCTCGGCGCGGACGGCATCCCGATTGTCGGCGTAGGTCTGCCAGTCGAGGATTTCGTCACGCCGGACATGGTGGGGGGCTGGGGCTGGGTAGTCCGTCATGGCGCGCCTGTCTCGTCGGCAACTGGCTCCGCGGGTGGAGCCACGGGCGTGGGGAATCCGTCCGGCTCATACGCCCGAGCCAGGATCGACATCGGGTGCATGGGTCGCTTTCCAGCGTGTTGGCTGAACTGGAGTGCGGCCAGCGGGCAGTCGGTGGCCCAGACCTCGGCATTCGGTGCAGCGAGCCCGTCGAAGGCCTTCTTTCCGATCCGGACCGAGGCTTCGAAACCCTCAACCTTCATGGCGTGCGTACCGTCGTGGCCGCAGCACTCCATGGTCGTGGACGGTTTCACACCCGGGATCTTTCGTAGCAGGTCCCGGCCCTTGAAGCCCACGGCCTGGGTTCGGAGGTGGCACGGGGCGTGGTAGGCGACGCTGTCCGGGGTCGAGGCGAACCGGTCGTCGAAACGGTCCTCGTCGCGGATCGACCACAGGAACTCCGCCGGGTCCGACACCGCGTCGGCCAGGCGTTGGGCCCGTTCCCGGTCCTCAGGGGCCACTAGTTCGGGGTACTCGCGGCGAAGCATCATCGAACATGTCGGATTGATGGCCACGACCTTCTTGCCTGCGTCGACGTGGGGCTCGAGTCGGTTGAGGTTCGTGGTGGCCCGTTCCCGAAGGGTGTCGAGATCGCCCGACTCCCAGGCAGGCATGCCACAGCAGGCCAGGCCCTTCTCACATGTCAGGTCCACGCCGTTGCGTTCCAGCACGGCAACTGTGTCGTGTCCGACCTCGGGTTCGTTGTGCTCCACGTAACAGGTCGGAAAGAGAACGGCTTCACCCTCGGTCGGATCGTCCTTGACGAGGCCGCGTCGAGTAGCCCAGGCGGTGAAGGTGGTGCGGGCGAAGCGGGGGAGGTCCTTGTCGCGGTGGACCCCCAGCACCTTCTCCAGGAAGATCCGGTGGATCCGACTGCGTGTGTTGGCCACGTTGGCCAGACCACCCGATGCACGGGCGAGGGCCGCCGTTCGGTCCGGATCACCCAGTACCCGATCCCGTAGGTCGAGCCCCTCGGCTCTGGCACGCTGGGCTTTGTAGCGATGGACCAACTTGGGGAAGTCCAACTGGAACTCGTGGCTGTCGCGCACCGTGTACGGGCACTGCACCTCGCAGAGCTTGCACTGGAAGCACTGATCCATGACTTGGGCCGTCTCGGCATCGGTGACGGCCCGGACGTTGCCGTCGTGACGGTCGTCTAGAAACGAGAACAGCGACGGAAACGAGTCGCAGTACTTGAAGCACATCCGGCATCCGTGGCAGATCTCGAACGTCCGATCGACCTCGCCCTGCAACGCATCAGCATCCCAGTACACGGGGTCGGAGGGGTCGTAGGTCAGCCCTGTAGTGGGGGCGTACGGAATGTGGTCGGCCACGGTCGTGCTTCCTGAGGGGGTTACGTCAAGTCGGTCCAGACCTGGTCAGACGCGACGCACCGGCCGTCCCGAGCGGAACGACCGGTGCGACACGTGCAGAATCTGGACAGTGGGGCTGGGCTCAGCTGACTCCGTCGAGCAGCGACTGGAAGCGACCGGCGTGGGCCTTCTCGGCCTTGGCGAGGGTCTCGAACCAGTCGGCGATGTCGCCGTGGCCCTCTTCACGGGCCGTCTTGGCCATGCCGGGGTACATCTCGGTGTACTCGTGGGTCTCGCCGGCCACCGCTGCGGCCAGATTCTCCACGGTGTCACCGATGGGCAGGCCGGTGGCAGGATCGCCGACGGCCTTGATGTAGTCGAGGTGACCGTGGGCGTGTCCGGTCTCGCCTTCCGCGGTATCGCGGAAGTTGCCGGCGATGTCGGGGTACCCCTCGATGTCGGCCACCTTGGCGAAGTAGAGGTACCGGCGGTTGGCCTGAGACTCGCCGGCGAAGGCGGCCTTCAGATTCTCGAGCGTCTGGCTGCCGTCGAGGCTCACAATGGAACTCCTGATTCTCTGGTTGCTGGGGGATTCGTTCCCGGGGGAACGTGTGTCGACAATCTAGACCGACGCCATCCAGATCGGGGGCCCCAGAACGGGTTTCGGGCACCGGCGTCGAGCGAACAGCGCTGGGCTAGCAGCGGTGGGCGCTACCCCGGGTCGTAGCGGGGGACGTTCGGCCCGACGTGGGCCGTGAACAGGTCGAGTATCTCGCCGGGTTCGGCGTGACGGCCCGTCTCGGCTTTCGAGTAGAGGATGGTGTCGTCGACGACCACATCGAACACCCCGTTCTCACCGGTCACCAGGACCAGATCATCGACGACGTTCTGGTAGGTGGCCAGTAGGTCTCCAGCCGCGCTCACGGCGCGGGAGGAATAATCTCAAGGGACGCAGTAGGTGATTCGGATGCGGTGGCTCATGACTGGGACCCTAGGCGCAGATGCCGGAAGCGACCCGGGGCGCGGCCGGGGGCGCGGCAGTCGGCTCCTGCCACCAGCAGGGAACCGGGACACACCGTGATGGTGAGAGGAAGCCGGGCGAACGGTTCACCATCGGCCCGAACGGTCGGGTCAGCGGTGTCCGTCTCGAGGCGAACCTCGGAGGCCCGATAGATCGTGACATCGGAATGGTCGAGGTGGGCGCCCGTTCGGACCTTTGGGAACGCCCGCAGGAGGGCCAGGCGACCCACGTCACCCACCAGGCACACGTCCAGCAGGCCATCGTCGGGACGGGCATCGGGACAGATCCGCATCCCACCACCGAACAGCCCGAGGTTGGCCACTACCACGACGGCTGCCCGATGATCGAGAACCACCCCATCATCAGGACCACCGGAAAAGGTGAGCCGGAACCTGCCCGGTTTCATTCCTGGAATAGCACCCAACGTGGCCAATGTGTAGCGCGAAGGGCCTCGTGGAAACCCCATAGCTTCGGCCCGGGCATTGACGAGTGCAGGAAAGCCGGCGATGCAGCTCGTCACGGCATAGAGCGGATCAGATTTCCTGGCATCCAGGCCGGAACGACAGGCCAGCAGGTCGGCGGGGGTGGGATCAGCGAGTGCACGATCCACCCGAGCGTCGAGGTCCTGTTTACTCGGACCTCCGATCAGGCCCAGGGACTCGGCGGCGTCGTTACCCGTGCCGGCAGCCACGATGCCTACCACGGTCGCTGATCCGGCTGCCGCGTTGGCTGCCATGTGGACGATCCCGTCTCCCCCGACTACGACGAGCCTCGAGATGCCGGTCGCCACGGCATGGCGGGCGGCGGTCAGAGCCTCGTCAGCAGACGCCGAGTCCAGGACCAGCGGCTCAATTCCCCGAAACCTGAGGCGTTCAAGCACCCGGGCTACGTCGTCGGCGGCCCGACCCCGCCGGGCCGCGGGATTGGCCAGCAGGGCAACCTGGGAACCCTTGCGTCGGATGGAAGAACTCGACATCGGCCCATCATCGCCCATCGGTAGCCTCCGGCCCATGAACTCATCTCGCGAATCGAGCAATGCGCGTCCTCTGGCCCGTATCGCACCGGTTGCCGGTCGTTTGGCGGCTGGCCTGATGGTGGTCGGTTTCTTGAGCACCGGCCTCCTGGCTTCGGGCTGCGGTGGAAGCGATGATGGCTCCACGGCTGACAAGCCGGCTGACGGCGTTCTTCGGGTGGTTGGGCTCGACACGCAGGACTTCCATGCCGACAGCTACATGGCCACCGCTGGCGAGGTCACCGTCGAATTCTCACTGGCCGGCTTCCAGGAGCACACGCTGGTCATCGAAGGCCGTGAGGACGAACTGCGTCTCGTCGTCGAGAACGGTGGCACGGACACCGGGACCATCACGCTCGAGCCGGGCCGCTACATCCTCTACTGCGACATTGCCGGCCACCGCCAGAGCGGCATGGAAGCTCGACTGCTCGTGGAGTAACGAGCCGATCTGAAAAGCACGAACGACCCGCCCCGGAGGGCGGGTCGTTTCGCGTCAGCGAACTTGGCGCAGCGGCCGGTGACCAGAGGTGGTACTCAGGCGAGGATCTCGAAGAGCAGGTAGAGAAGGACGGTGATGGCCAGGCCGTACTTGATCGTGTCCTGATGCTTGTCGAGCACGATCCTGTTGATCGCGCTGTCGTAGCCGCCGATCTTGCCGACGGCTGAGAGTTCCATCACGATCCAGACCACTGCGAAGATGATCCAGATGGCGATGCGAGCACCGGAATCCACCGCCAGCTTGTTCGTGACATCTCCGAAGTGCGAAGCGAAGTGGCTCGGGAACATCATGAAGAAGACGAGCGGAATCGAGAACAGCGTGTTGACCCGGCTTGCCCGACCGGCTCGCTTGGCCGCAGCTGGCGCAGCGGGGTCGGCCTCACCGCCCTCAGAGACGGCCACCGATGAACCGATGGCGATCTGCTGAGCTGGCCAGATCACCATCCACACGTTGGCGGCCATGGTCGTGCCGAGCAGGAAGCCGAATGAGATCCCCATACCGGCGGCCGAGCGGAAGTAGTCGCCACGGACCTCCTGGGCGATCAGGATCCAGATGCCCGAGAGCCAGGTGCCGAGGGCGGCCCAGCGGAACCACCACAGGGTGCGCCATGTGATCTTGCGGAGAGCCTCGCCGCGTGCGGCATCGCCCATCTCGGCGAAGGCCGAACCCTGGATGAAGTTGAAAAAGTAGAGGAGGCCAATCCAGGTGATGCCGGCCAAATAGTGGGCATACCGACCAAGGGCCTGACCGCCTCCGGTCATTCCCATGAAGTCACTGAACAATTCCACGAAGGTCTCCCTCGATTCGGTGTGGGCGGACGGGCACGATCATGCCATGAGACGCGCGTCCCGACAACGACCCGCCGGGTAGGTCCGGAGCCGACCCGACTGGATCAACCAGGCCCGATCAGTCGACCGTCACGTCGGCGAAGCGATCCCGCAGGGTCTTCTTGGAGAACTTTCCGACCGAGGTCTTGGGCACCTCATCGATGAACTCCACGCGGTCGGGCATCCACCACTTCACGACCCGCCCGTCCAGCCAGGCCAGCACGTCGTCGGCCGAGAGGTCGGCCCCCCCGACGGTCACTACGCAGGCCATGGCCCGCTCGCCCCACTTGGCTGACGTCACCCCGATGACGGCGGCCTCGGCCACTTCGGGATGGGCCATGATCTCGTTTTCCAGCTCGACCGAACTGATCCACTCGCCGCCTGACTTGATGAGGTCCTTAGTGCGGTCCACGAGCCGGATGTAACCCTCGGCGTCGGCGGTGGCCACGTCGCCCGTCTTGAGCCAACCGTCATCGGTGAACGACTCCGATGAGCGCTCGTCGTCGTAGTAGCTGCCTGCCACCCACGGTCCCCTGACCTGCAACTCGCCGCTCGTCTGGCCGTCCCACGGCAGCTCCTCGCCGGTCTCGGGTTCAGCGATGCGAAAGTCCACGCCGGCGGAGACCAGGCCGATTGCGGTGCGAAGGTCGGCCTTGGCGTCATCGTCGAGGTGGTCGAGCGTCGACTTGATGTTGCAGGTGGACGCGAGAGGACTGGTCTCAGTCATACCCCACGCCTGGAGGATGGGAAGGCCGGTGGTTTCCCGGAAGCCTTCCGAGAGTGACTTCGAGACAGCAGATCCGCCACAGATGACGGACCGCAACGACGAGGTCTCTCGGCCAGCCAGTTCAGGCAGCACGCCCATCCAGATGGTGGGGACACCTGCAGCCATGGTCACCGATTCGCTTTCGATGAGGCCGGCCAGTGCTCCGGGGGACAGGTCGGCCCCCGGCATGACCAAGGTGGCGCCGGTAGCCACGCCGGCATGGGCCAGTCCCCAGGCGTTGGCATGGAACATCGGAACTACCGGCAGGATCACGTCCCGTTCGCAGGCGCCGAGGGTGTCGGCCATCATCGTCCCGAAGGTGTGGAGCACCATCGACCGGTGGGAATAGACGACCCCCTTGGGGTTTCCCGTAGTGCCCGATGTGTACATCATCGACCCGGCGCGACCTTCGGGCACCGGCGCCCAGTCGACCGGCGAGGTAGCGGCCAAAAGGTCCTCGTAGTCGTGGACCTCCGGAGCGATCGCATCAGGATCGGGAGCCGGAGCGCCGTCGTCCATGAGCACCACGTGGCGGACCGTTTCAAAGGTCTCCATGAGCGGCCAGATCAGGCCAGCCACCGAGTGGTCGAGAAATATGACCTCGTCGGCGGCGTGGTTGACGATGTAGGTGAGCTGCTCGGGGAACAACCGGATGTTCAACGTGTGGGAGACGCGGCCAGTACACGGTGGGGCAAAGTAGAGCTCAAGGTGACGTGACGTATTCCAGGCGAAGGTAGCCACCCGGCCGTCCTCGCTGATGCCCAGGTTGTCGAGCACCCCGCCGAGGCGGCGGGTCCGTTCACCCCACTCGCCGTAGCTCATCCGCTCAAGGCCGGAGGGGGTGGCCGTCACCACCTCCTTGTCCGCGAAGAGGCGTGTGGCGCGGTCGAACAGGTGGATCAGGGACAACGGTGTGTCCATCATCAGGCCATCCATGTCGGAGTGCTCCTGGGGTCGGGAAATCCCGTCGGACGGGATCTCAGTCAGTTGGTTGCGGATCTAGCGGTATGCGGTCTATCTCTCAGCGACTCATCGTTCAGTAGCAAAGCTGTCGGCAGCGTCTACGAGGGCCACGAGTTCAGCCCGTTCATCATCGGTCAGGCAGGCGAAGTCCGCGGCATTGGCCTTGTCGGTGGCTGCTTCGATGGCATCGACCTGGGCGGCGGGGGTGGCCTCGTGATCGGGGTCCACATCCCGGTAGCCGTGGAGCCTCGCCGTTCCCTCGCCGCTGTTGGCCAGGACCATACCCAACGGTTCGACTCCCACGGAGCGGGAGGCCTCCATATGTCGACAACCCCGGAGTTCACGAACGGTGGCCAGCAGCAGGTAGGCCCTTCCGGCGTCGTCATCAGGTCGGGTGGCGTCCCTCCAGCCGGCAAACAGGGCGGCTCGGGTGTCGTCGGCCGAGTCGGCTACCTGCTCGAGGAGCTCAGCTAGCCGCGAAGCACCCGAAAATCCATCGAGATAGGAACGTCCCCGCTCCGCACAGATCGACGCGTAGACGCTGCCCGCCTCGGACTTCGAGAGGTCGCACGGCTCCTCCCAGCACCGGGTTACCAGGTCCCGGTCAAAGAAGAGCATGTTGTCGACGGCCGTCTCCGTGTCGACTCCGCCCATGACCCCGACCCGCCCCTGTACGTAGCCCGCCAGACTGGCCGGCAGCCCCATCTCGGTGGAACGAGTGAAGGTGGTCGGATCCAGCATGAACCTTGCCCCGAAACTCCCGATGGGCCCGGCCAGTCGTCGGGTCGCCGTAAGTGAATCCATGGTCGTCAGGCTCCTGGCGGATCTCGTGGAACTCAGGTAGGGCGCGGACGGTAGCAGTCGGTCCGGTTCCGGCTTCAGCCGAGGGCGGCCACCACGCCGAGGGCGACCAGTACCGCGTTAACAGCCAGGTCTCGCCACGAGAGCGGCCGCCGTGACCATGTCCCGAAGCAACCACATGGATCCCGGTGCCCGGTTGCCAGCCGTCCGGCGATCAGCGTGGTAAAGGCGACCAGCAGGGCCACCGCGCATTGGCCACCCACTCGGGGGTCGATTACCAGCAACAGGGCCGTGGCCGCTTCGGTCGCTGGTAACACACGAGACAGCAACCGAGGGCGGGGAAGACCGAACTCCCCGAGGGTGCGGCGGGTTCCCAGAGGATCCCGCAACTTGGTGGCCGCCGCGGCCATGAACACCCCAGCTAGTAGCCAGGAGGTTGTGGTGACCAGGAAGACAGGCACGGGAAACCGGGAAGCGAGCTCAGTACCCGAGTGCCACGTCGACCGGTGCCAACAGGTCTTCACCGGAGCAGAACCGCCGCACGTTCTCGGCCACAAACGGCTCCAGGAGAGCAAGACCCATCTCCGGGGTATTGGCGATGTGCGGAGTGATGAGGCAGTTCGGTGCCGACCACAACGGATGACCGTCGGGCAGCGGCTCGGGATCGGTGACGTCCAGGGCCGCACCACCGATGGCGCCGGAGGTCAAAGCGGCCACCAGGTCGTCGGTGACCACATGGCCGCCCCTGGCGACGTTCACGAGCCAGGCGTGGTCCGGAAGGGCGGCGAGCTCCGGCGCAGCGATGATGCCTGTCGTCTCGGCGGTCAGCGCCAGCGCCAGGACCAGCACGTCGGTACGAGGGAGGAGTTCGTGGAGCCGAGATGTAGTCACCGTCCGGTCGGCGCCCTCGAACGGTTCGCAGGAGCGTCGTACCACAGTGACGTCACACCCGAAGGGCGCCAGCAGGGGAAGCAGGAGCTCGGTGATCCCACCGCCACCGAGAATGGTGACTCGGCTACCGCGGAGGATTCGACCCACGGGACGGGACCAACCCGATGCCCGGGAGTACCCGTGAATATGTTTCTGGCCGGCCAGCATCAGAGCCAGAACGGTCTCGGCCACCGCCGGGGCATAGACGCCCTTTCCGCACGTCCATCTCCAACGTTCGTCCAGGTGGTCGGCAAACGGTTCGATCCCGGCGTAGGGAAGTTGGATCCATTCCAGCCTGCTGGCCTCAGCAACGAGGCTTGGAAAGGCCTCTGGGCGAGCGGGGTCGGACCAGACCAGGCCCTCGGCAACGCTGATGTCAGCCAGGGTTCCGCCACCGTCGATCACGGCCCGACACATGGCCTCGTACATCCCCGCGCGGGTGTCGGGCGCAACGGCGATCGCTCGGGCGGGCATGGGCTTTCTCAACTCTGGAGGGAGAGGCATTCGGTAGCCACGTCTTCGATGGTGGCATGCCATGCGTCGACTCCGCCGGAGGCGCTGCCCGTCGATCGGCTCGATGACCGTTCAGATGGCTCGTCCAGCGGGAAGACCACGAACTTTGATGCCCCTACGGACACGAAGGCCTCGAGACGGGACCGGATGCCGGCCACCCCCTGGGCCACTACCTCCCGGGGATCCAGGTCGGGTTGGCGAACGCGGAGCCGGGCGGCGAACCGCTCGGGCATCGACCCATGGACAAACGGGACCAGTGCGCCGAAGTGCTCGGGATCAATGGTCCGTCCGTGTTCGGTCGCGGTGGTCGACACGAGGTGGATGCCATCGGAGACCATGGCTGGTGTGGTGAACGATGGCAGCCACCCATCGCCGAGTCGGCCACAACGTCGCAGTTCGGAGGGAGCCTGACCTCCCAGCCACACCTCAAACGGATCCTGAATCGGCTTGGGCTGCACCCGCACGCCTTCGAGGTGGAATCGGTCGCCGTCATGGTCCACCACGTCCTCGGTCCAGAGACGGCGCATCAGAGGCAGGGCCTCGTCGAACCATGCGGCACGGTCACCCCGCTGGACGCCGAACGCCTGATGTTCGGCTGCGTCAGCGATTCCCAACCCGAACGCCGGCAACGCTCGGCCTCCGGACACGCGGTCCAGACTGGCCAGGGCCTTGGCGCACAGCACCGGGTTCCGCCCGGGGAGCACCATGACAGCTGGCCCGAACTTGAGACGTTCGGTACGCCCCGCGGCGAAGGCCATGGCCACCATCGGGTCGAGCGTGGTTCCGGTCGCCCGCTCGCTCACCCAGAGGGAATCGAAGCCGAGACGTTCCAGGTCATCGACGACGGCCGCGAAGATCGAATCGCCGCCCCGTTCACCACCCGGGCCGGTTGAACCGCCGAAGCCGAATCCGACGCGGACCCGCATTGATCGATCCCCGGGTTCCGTCTGGGCCAGACGGCTCAGCCGAGTGCGGCAGTGCCGGCGTAGGGAGCCGGATCGCCGAGGCTGGGGATCTCCGGACGGGACCAACTGGTCATGTCGGCCAGATCGGCCGCCGTCGCTCTCCATGCTTCCGGATCCCAACCTTCGGCCACGCCGATCACCGATCCGTCCTGACGGATGGCCACGAACGCCGGAAGGCTGCTGAGGCCCATGGAACGTGCCACGGACCGGTCGGGGTCAGCCAGGGTGAGGATCTCATCGACCAGAGGGCCGAGGAAGCTAGCGGCCCCGGCGGCATCAGCCCCGGCCACCACAAAGGCCACGCGGACATCCGCGCCGCGAAAGACGGTGAGCACGCGCCGGGCGGTGTCCAGCAGCCACGAACTCTCGTGGGTATAGGGGTCGACCACGACAGCAGCCATGGGAAAGGTGGTCAGCAACTGCGAGAGCAGGCGGGGGTCACCGCCAACGGGATGCAGTTCGATCGAGAGGTCGGGTGCGTTCGCCACGGGCGCTGACGCTAGCGCGCCGCATTCGGATCTCAGGGCCCGGCCACTGTCTCCACCCCGGGACTACCGTCGGTTCGGTGGATGGCGCTGACCCCCTGCGATCGCTGTCGGCCGGCGAACAGGTTGCGCTGTCGTTACAGAGCCCTCCGGGGCTTCCCGTCGAGTTGCTGGCGTGGGGTCGCGAGCGCCTCCGCGACCTGCCGTGGAGGGCCGTTCGGGATCGCTGGTCGATCCTGGTGGCTGAGGTGATGCTCCAACAGACACAGGTCACGAGGGTGGTCGAGCGTTGGCCCCGGTTCCTCGGGCGGTATCCGACGCCGACGGTATGTGCAAAGGCGTCGGTCGGCGAAGTGATCGCCGAGTGGTCGGGGCTGGGATACAACCGGCGGGCCGTGTACCTCCATCGGGCAGCTACCGCGGTCGTCGACCGCCACGGGGGTCAGGTGCCCGGGAACCTGGCAGATCTGCTGGACCTACCCGGGATCGGGCCCTACACGGCGCGAGCGGTGCTGGCATTTGCCGATGAGGCCGACGTGGGCATCGTTGACACCAACGTGGCCCGGGTGCTGGCTCGGTGGTCGGGTCGGGAACTCAGTCCTCGCGAGGTTCAGGAACGGGCCGACGCGTCGGTCCCAGCTGGATCCGGTTG
This sequence comes from Acidimicrobiales bacterium, assembly GCA_030747595.1. Classification (NCBI taxonomy): domain Bacteria; kingdom Bacillati; phylum Actinomycetota; class Acidimicrobiia; order Acidimicrobiales; species Acidimicrobiales bacterium. The sequence continues at coordinate 107,590 of JASLKK010000003.1, forward strand.
GGCCTGGAACCAGACCGTGCTGGATCTCGGTGCAACTGTCTGTCGGGCTCGAAACCCCACTTGTGACGACTGTCCGCTCAGTGATGGCTGCGTCTGGAGGGGAGAGGGCATCGATCCCGCCATCGGGTCAGCAGGGGTCTCGGGGCGACAGGCGACCTTTGAAGGGTCTGATCGGGAGGGGCGTGGTCGGTTGGTGGCCGCATTGGCCGAGAACCCGGTAGACGACGACGGCCTGGCTACGGCAATGGGATGGCCCGACGATCCCCAGAGGGCTGAGCGGGTGGCAGCCCGGTTGGTGCTCGACGGCCTCGTCGTCACTGATGGTCGGTGTTGGCATCTGCCGTGATGGCGTTCACCACGGTGCCGACGAGCGCGTCAGCCATGGCGTGCATCTCCTCGTCGGTCCGATCCTGGATCGGATGGGGGGTGAACACGGTGGCCACCTCGAGCCCCAGTGCGCGGGACTGGGCCGCAGCGGCATCCCTGAACGGTTCCGAGGCAATCACTACCCCGGGAAGCCCTCGCCGTTCCAGATCGTCGATGTCGTGCACACTGCACGTCGTGCAGGAGCCTCAATCAGCGAGTGCTTCGATCACCGCGTCGCACTGAGTGGCGATCTCGTGGCGTAGGTCGGCGGGCGCTGGCTTGGTGAAGGTCGGCTTGGCGAAACGCAGCACGGTGGCCCCACGGCGCCCCAACTGCTGCTCGAGTCGATCGAGGAACACGTCGCCTCGTGGCTTGTTGATGTCCAGTAGACCAATGGTGAGGCCGTCTAGCGAGGGTTTCCGGGCGGTGAGGGTCCGATTGGTCGATTCGGCCTCGGAGGTCGGATCCAGGAGCATCACCGCCCCTGCGTGCTTCGCGACATCCGGATGGTGCCCGGTCGTCGGTGACGGGTCGGTGTCGCTCACGGTGTGATCTCCCTGCTGGTTGGTTCGCTTCCCATTGGGCCGTTCAACCAGCCTCCCACGATCGAGGAGAACAGGCCGGCCGGACCGCCGGCGTGGACGACAAGCAGCCCCCCGGGACGAAACTTTGGGAGGGTCAGGCCGGCCATGGCTTCGGGAAGGCCCTCCTCGATGCCGCCGGCGCCGATCACGATGGTGTCCGTGTCGACCATCAGGTGGGCGCCCAGTTCCTCCATGAACCGTGCCCGGTCCCAACCTGCATCACTGAATCGGGATAGGTGCTCGGGCGACACCACAAGCATGGCGTCCATGCCGGCCACCACTCTCGAAGACACTGCCGATCGCAGACCGTCGGCCAGTGAGCGAACCAGCGAATCGGCCGTCCGGCTGCGCTGGTCAACGACGATCCGGGGAGCTTCGCCACAGAAGGCGGTCACCACGTCGGTTGACCGGGCGAAGCCCCGTTCCTCGGCCAACGTGGTCCAGGGGCTGGTGGCCTCGTCCTCGGCGAAGCAGAAAGACAGCTTGGCCGGGCTCCCGTGGGTGGCCCGGTCGATCTCTCCGGGTCGACCGCCCCCCACGTTGCGTACAACCAGCTGGACGGCCCGTCCGATGGTCAGGTTGGCCCGGTTTCCATGGCCCAGGACGTTGATGCCGGCGTTCATGCCGATTCGTTGGGCAATGGGCCCGTTGACGACGAACACTGGTCCAACGCCCATCGTGGTGGCCAACACGCCGTGCATGTTGAACTCGTCAGTACAGATGGCCTCCAGCGCTGCCAGCACCACCGGGAGGTACTCCGGACGGCAGCCGGCCATCACCGCATTCACGGCCACCTTCTCGACCGTGCACTCGACGAGTGCCGGGGGCATGAGCGCCACGATGTCGCCGGGCGAACGGGTCGTGCCGTCGAGCATCCGGGCTACCCGCGCCTCGGTCGGGGCGACGATGGGAAGGCCGTCGGTCCACCCCCGGTCGAACATGGCCTCCGCCTCATCCTCGAGGGAGCCCACCTCCACCCGACGCGACGCCAGGCCCCAACCGTCGTAGCGGGCCCGCAGTGCGTCGATCCGCCCGGGATCGACCGTCAATGACCCTCAACCGGGTTTGAAGGGCGGCAGGTCCGGGCCGAGGTTGCTCACGCCGGTGAACTCCTCCCACCGGTCGCGGTCCCAACCGGTGGTTCGCGCCGTCTCCACACCACCTTCAATTCTCAGGAGGGTGGGGACGGCGTCGAGGTCCAGGCCCCAGCTGATGGCCAGGTCGGTGTCGTCGACGACCCAGTCAGCCTCGGTGGGGAAGGTCGGGTCGTCCTGGGTGTAAACGGTCAGGTCGGCCCGTTCAGCGAGATCGACGAACACCGGCCGGGCCAGTGCACAGGCCGGACAGCCGGCCTTAACGACGGCGATCAGCCCGTCTGGAAGCGACCCGGGATTTTGGACCTGTGACCCATTGGGAGAGGGTTCCATGGCCATGGGCCGAGTTTCGCACCGTTTCCAATGTCACACCGAGCCGGCTGAGAGATGCGTCACATTTTCCCCGTCGAGCGGGGAGGCTTCCCTACCCTTGGTCACCGATGGGGGAATCACTCGACGTCACGTTCTTCGGAGTCCGGGGTTCCACCCCGTGCCCGTGTGATGACAATCGGCGCTACGGGGGGAACACCTCGTGTGTGGTTCTCGACGTCCCCGGTGGCGAGCCGATCATCTTCGACCTGGGTACCGGCCTTCGGTTCTACGGCGTCGACGAGCGTTGCGGTTCAGGCCCCTTCCGGGCCACAGCGCTGGTAAGCCACCTCCACTGGGACCACGTCCAGGGACTTCCCTTCTTCGCTCCCTTGCACTGCCCGGATACCCGACTCGACGTGTTCGGGCCGGGCGAGGAGGGAAGCACGCTCGAGCAGTCGTTCGACATGTTCATGACACCCCCATTCTTTCCGATCTGTTACCGGGAGTTGGTCGGGCGGATGTCGCTCAACGACACACCAGAGGGAGGCTTCGACGTCGGTTCGGCAAGGGTGACCGCCCGACCGGTGCCCCACGTCGGCCGAACGCTGGGCTATCGGGTCGACTGGAACGGGCTCAGCGTGGCCTACATAAGCGACCACCAGCAGCCCATCGACGATCCGACTCGTGTCGACCACCAGGTGCTGGCCCTGGCTGACGGCGTGGACCTGTTGATCCACGACGCCCAGTTCACCCCGGAGGAGTTCGCGGAACGCCCCCACTGGGGGCACTGCACCGTGGACTACGCCATCGAGGTAGCCCATCAGGCGGGGGTCGGCGAGTTGGTTCTCTTCCACCACGACCCGGCCCACGACGACGACCACATCGACCGTCTGCTGGCTGGGGCGCGTGATCGTTCTGTCGGACTCGACGTAGACCATGTCTCTGCTGCTGTCGAGGGTCGCACGATCTCACTGGTGCCGTCCGACGACACGTTGGCAGCGGCGACTCCCCGCTAGGTTCGGTCCCCGACCTCGCCGGTCATCGGCGGGCAACGACAGAGGAAGAGCCCCGTGGCTGACGAGAACCCGAGCGGAACCCTGAACGAGATCGACGGCGACCTATACCGCAAGGTGCTGGGCCGTTACCCGACGGGCGTCACGCTGGTGACGGCCATGGATGGAGACGAGCCCCTTGCCATGGTGATCGGTTCATTCGTGTCGGTGTCGATGGACCCTCCGCTCGTGGGCTTTCTACCCGGCAAGGAGTCCTACACGTGGGGACGAATGTCGTCATCAGATGGCTTCTGCGTCAACGTGCTGTCCGACGCACAGGCCGATCTGTCCAACGCCTTCTTCCGCAAGGACGGCGACCCCTGGGAGGGCACAGGGTGGCAGCCAGCCGAGATGACCGGATCGCCGGCCATCCCCTCATGTCTGGCGTCCATCGACTGTGCCGTACATGAGGTGGTCGACGCCGGTGACCACTGGTTCGTAATGGGACGCGTGGTCGGGGTGTCCCACGTCGACGAGGGTTCGCCGCTGGTCTTCCTCGGAGGAAAGTACGGCGAGTACCGGGCGCAGGGCTGATGGCGATCTACGCGCTCGGTGACCGCGTCCCGGTGATCGATCCGACGGCCTACGTCCATCCGTTGGCCGCGGTGATCGGCAGCGTCGAGTTGGGCCCCGGTGCGAGCGTGTGGCCCCACGCGGTCATCCGGGCCGATGACAACCTGATTCGGATCGGAGCCCGGACGTCGGTCCAGGACAACGCGGTACTGCACTGCACTAGCCACCTGCCGACCATCGTCGGCGAGGACGTGACCCTGGGTCACCTGTGCCACCTCGAGGGGTGCACCATCGAGGACCGGGCGCTGGTCGGAGTGGGGGCCGTGGTCCTGCACGAGGCAGTGATCGGCCGGGGTTCGATCGTCGGAGCCAATGCGATGGTGCGCAACGGTCAGATCGTGCCGCCCCTATCGATGGCCCTGGGTGTGCCGGCTGCCGTCCGGGAAGGTGTGGTTCCCGAGGACGCCAACATGATTAACGCTGAGGTGTACGTGCAGCGGGGCCGGGAGTTCCGCGACACCCTCCGCCGATTGGATTGACCGTCGTGTCCTCCGCGGGCGATGCCGCGGCCTCCGGGGTCGACGGGTTCGATAACCACCGGTTCCCGTCCGGGGACCTGACGCTGGCTGCCCATGTCACCCGCCCAATCGGGAACGGGTCGGGGTCCGGTGGAGTGGCCCTGCCCGGCGTCGTGATCTGCCACGGGTTTCCCAGCGGACCCGACGGTGGAGCGAACTCGGTGGCCACTTTTCCGGAATTGGCCTTCCGGATCGCTACGGAGATGGGATGGGTGGCCATGGTTCCCTACCTACGGGGAATGCCCGGGTCCGACGGCGACTTCAGCCTCGACGGTTGGCGTGACGACGTGGTGGCCGCCGCCGCCGACCTCAGGAGTCAGACCGGCGTGGAGAGGGTGTGGGTCGTGGGGTTCGGCAGTGGGGCCGCGCTGGCCATCTGTGCGGCGGCCGTCGATGACGGGATCAGCGGGGTTGGTGCACTGGCTGCACCAGCCGACTGGTCGGACTGGGCGGCCAACCCGCGCCGGCTGCTCCTACACGCTCGTGACGCTGGACTTCTGACCATGTCCGACTCCCCGCCCGACTTCAATCGATGGTCGGGTGCGCTTCGGGAGCTGTCGGCTGAGCGGTCCGTGTCGGCCCTGGCGCCGCGCGATCTCCTGCTGGTCCACGGTGGTGACGATGAGATCGTTCCACCGCTGGACGCCCGGGTGGTGGCCGGGGCCCATGGAGCGGCCGATCTCCGGATCATCGCCGGGGCAGGACACCACCTGCGGCACGATCCGAGGGCCATCGCCATCCTGCTGGGCTGGTTGGATCGGCAGCGTCGCCACCACACCTGAACCGTTCCGATGGCCGATGCCCTTCTGAACGGTTCAGGGGATTGTTACTATCTACATAGGGGAAATCCCCGTCTTCCCATCCGTCAACCCCCGACTGCCACTGGCAACAGGAGTCCCGCCGATGTCCGCCACCGATCTGGGCCTCGACCTCAGCCGCTACAAGCTTGGCTGGAGCGACGAGGAGGACTACGTCTACAAGCCCACCAAGGGCGTCGACGAGAACGTCATCAAGGAAATGTCATGGATGAAGGGCGAGCCGGAGTGGATGCGGGACTTCCGTCTCAAGTCGTTCCAGCGGTTCGGAAACAGGCCCATGCCCTGGTGGGGCGGCGACATGTCGGGGATCGACTTTGACGACATCTACTACTACATCAAGCCCACCGAGTCGCTCAGCGACGACTGGGACGACGTCCCCGAGTCGATCAAGAACACCTATGAGAAGTTAGGTATTCCGGAGGCCGAACGGAAGTACCTGGCCGGCGTGACAGCCCAGTACGAGTCCGAGGTGGTGTACCACCGCAACCGCGAGGACCTAGAGGAACAGGGCGTGATCTTCTGCGACATGGACACCGCCCTGCGTGAGCACCCGGAGGTCGTGCGGGCCTACTTCGGTCGGATCATCCCGCCCAATGACAACAAGTTCTCGGCGCTCAACTCCGCGGTGTGGAGCGGCGGTTCGTTCATCTACGTTCCACCCGGCGTCAAGGTCGACATGCCGTTGCAGGCCTACTTCCGAATCAACGCGGAAAACATGGGCCAGTTCGAGAGGACGCTGATCATCGCCGACGAGGGTTCGGAGGTGCACTACATCGAGGGCTGCTCGGCGCCGGTTTACACCACGGATTCTCTCCATTCAGCCGTGGTGGAGATCGTCGTCAAGCCGTCGGCTCGAGTCACTTACACCACCATCCAGAACTGGTCGTCCAACGTCTACAACCTGGTCACCAAGCGGGCCCGAGTGGAGGCTGAGGGCCACATGGAGTGGATCGACGGCAACATCGGATCCCGCCTGACCATGAAGTACCCGGCCGTGGTCCTGGCCGGCCCGAAGGCCTCGGGCGAGGTGTTGTCGGTGGCCTACGCCGGCCCGGGACAGCATCAGGACGCGGGGGCCAAGATGACTCACGCCGCACCGGAGACCACATCCAAGATCGTGTCCAAGTCGATCTCCAAGGACGGTGGTCGGACGAGCTACAGAGGCCTAGTGCGGGTGGAGGACGACGCCTACGGCTGCAAGAGCCACGTCCAGTGCGATGCACTCATCCTCGACGACGACAGTATTTCCGACACCTACCCCTACATGGAGGTCGGTTCAGCCGACGCGGTGATCGGCCACGAGGCGACGGTGTCCAAGGTGGCCGACGACCAACTCTTCTACCTGATGAGCCGGGGGCTGACCGAGGAGCAGGCCATGTCCATGGTCGTCAACGGCTTCATCGAACCAGTCACCCGAACGTTGCCCATGGAGTACGCGGTGGAGTGGAGCCGCCTGATCGAACTGCAGATGGAGGGCTCGGTCGGCTGACCTACTTTGTTGAGGGCCCTCGCGCCTGACGGGCGGCCCCTGTTGCCGCCGATGGTGACTCCGCACGCGCCACACTGGCGTCATGCCGATGCGTGAGGACTGCAAACACTTCGAGAGCCGGAGCTACCCCAACGGGGACACGGTCCGGAAGTGCAACCTTGACCTCGCTCCCGAAGCTCCCTGGCGGTGCCCCGACGACTGCCCGTCGTTCACCAAGCGTCGTCTGGACGTCAACTGGAGTCACGGCAGCCTCGTGACCCCTGAGACACCGGACGAGCCGGTCGGTCTCGGCGATGACGACAGCATCGCAGCATTGCTGGATGCGGCCGAGGACATCATCAACGAGGCGGGTCCCCGGGTGATGGCTGACCTGGACGCCGAAAAGGCGAAGAAGGAGCGTTGGCGTCGCCTCAAGGGCGGTGGCAGGGCTGGAGGCAAGCCCGGCCGAAAGGGTCGCCGCCGGAAGTAACGGCCCTCCATCCTGTACGGGAGGGTGTTTCGGCCTGCCTGGAAACGACCGGAGCCATCTCCGCCGCGAAACCCGCAGCATTACCCTCATCCACCGTCATGGCCGGAGAGTGGGCCCAGCCGATCGGGGAACTGGTGCGAGGATCCGGCGGCGATACCCTGTGGGTCTCCCATGGAGTCGACCACGCTCACCGTCAACATCCCCGGCAACGATCTGATGCCGGACCTGGTAGGGGAGCGGGACGTCCTGCTCCGCCGGGTCGAGGGGGCGTTCCCCGGTTCGGCCATTCATGTCCGGGGCAACCAGATCACCATCGACGGAGCCCACGCAGCCACCGTCGGGACGGTGTTCGACGAAATGGTGGCATTGCTCCAGCAGGGCCTGACCATTGACGAGAGAACGTTGGACCGCACGATCGACATGGTGCGAGCTGACGAACGGCCATCGGAGGTCCTGACCACCGAGATCTTCCGGACCTCACGTGGCAAGCCGGTCCGCCCCCGGTCGGCGGGCCAGAAGCGCTACGTCGAGGCAGTGGCCGACGGAATCATCACCTTCGGCATCGGTCCGGCGGGAACCGGCAAGAGTTGGTTGGCCGTCGCCATGGCGATCCGGTCCCTCCAGGCGGGGCAGGTTGACAGGATCGTCCTGACCCGCCCACTGGTCGAGGCAGGAGAGCGGGTGGGCTTCCTCCCCGGCGACCTGATGGCCAAGGTCGACCCCTACCTTCGGCCCCTCTACGACGCCCTGTTCGACATGGTCGACACCGAGACGGCTGAACGTCTGGTGGATCGTGGACAAGTCGAGGTGGCCCCGCTGGCCTTCATGCGTGGCCGCACCCTGAACAACAGCTTCATCATCCTCGACGAGGCTCAGAACACAACTCCCGAACAGATGAAGATGTTTCTCACCAGGGTGGGCTTCGGGTCACGGGTGGTGGTGACCGGCGACATCAGCCAGGTCGATGTGCCCGGTGGACGGAGTGGGTTGCTCGACCTGGAACGGATGCTGACCGGAATCGACGGACTGTCGTTCGTCCATTTGGGTGCCCGTGACGTGGTCCGCCACCGCATCGTGCAGGACATCGTCGAGGCCTATGAGCATGAGGCCGGCCTGCGAGAAGCTGACGACCGCGGTGACGGAGTCGGCGCAGGTGCCGAGCCAGGAGACGACGTCAGCGACGGGTCGTCCCATTGAAGAGCGGAACCCAGGGTTCCGGAGTGGCCGGTTCGCCGACGGTAATCGTGGACGACGAGCGGGCCTACCCGGTCGACACCGCTGACTGTCGGGCACTGGTCGCCGACGTGCTGGATCATGAGGGCTTGGGTGGGAGCGACCTTGAGGTCCACGTACACCTCGTGGACGCGGAACCGATGGCTGTGTTGAACGCTGAGCACATGGGCGGCGAGGGCCCTACCGACGTGTTGTCCTTCCCGCTGGAAGATCCGGAGGACCTGGCTCCGTCCACGACCGATCGGTCGGGCGCGCCGCTCCTCTTGGGGGACATCGTGTTGTGCCCCGCGGTTGCCGAGCGACAGGCCGCGAAATACGCGTGCGACTACGAAACCGAGATTGCCCTCCTGTTGGTCCACGGGGTGCTCCACCTGCTTGGCCACGACCATGGGGAACCGGGCGAGGAAGCCGTCATGCAGGAGCGGGAGCGTGCCCACCTGGCCCGGCACGGGATGGTCGCCCGCCGAGAGGACCGTTCGTGAGCCTCGGATTGGCTCTCCTGCTGGTGGTGGCCCTGACTGCCATCTCGGGACTGCTAGTCGTCGTGGAGACGGGAATCCTGCACATCCGACGGTCCCGGGCCGAGGTACTCGTGGAGCGGCTCGCTGAGCGGGAACCGACATCTAACGGTGCTCCCGGGAGGGAACCGACCGGACCATCAGACGCCGAGGCGCTGCCCGAACTCCTTGAGGATCGGGTCCGCTCCTTGGGCGTGGTCCTACTCCTTGTGATGGCCTGTCGGATGTCGGCCGCCGGAACCCTCGCAGTGGTCGTCGCCGACCGCTCCGGCGGAGGCTGGGCCTTCGTGTCGGTGGCCGCACTGCTCATAGCGGGCTTTGTCCTGGTCGACGTGCTGCCCCGTACCGTTGCCCTTCGGTCTCTGGATCGTGTGGTCATCAGTTCGGCATCGGTGGTGACTCACCTCTCCACGTTCGCCCCGCTGCGTTGGTTGGCCGACGTTCTGGTCTCGACAGCCGAGCACCTCCTGCCACGCTCGCTGCGAACCAGTGCCCCGACGGTGTCCGAGAAAGAGTTGATGGCGGTAGCCGATCGGGCGTTGGCATCTGAGGCCATCGATGCCGAGGAACACGAATTGATCGAGTCGGTGATCGCCTTCGGAGACCGCCTGGTCCGTGAGGTGATGGTGCCCCGACCCGATATGGGGTGCATTGGGTCCGACCTGACGGTGGCTGGGGCCATGGCCGAGGTTGCCCGCAACGGCCATAGCCGGACCCCGGTGAGCGGCACGGGAATTGACGACATCGTGGGCGTGGTCCACGCCAAGGACCTGATGCGGGCCCATCTGGACGGCCGCGACGAGGAACCGATCGGTTCTCTGGCCCGGTCACCGAGATTCGTGCCTGAGACCAAGCAGGCCGATGACCTATTGCGCGAAATGCAGGCGGGCCGCTTCCACCTGGCGATCGTGGTCGACGAGTACGGGGGAACCGCCGGTCTAGTGACCATGGAGGACCTACTCGAGGAGGTGGTCGGCGAGATCGTCGATGAGTTCGACGAGGAGGAACCCCTGTCCCAGCCGGTAGCTGGTGGCGGGATCCGGGTCCACGGCCGCATGCCGATCGACGAGTTGGACGAACTCCTGGGAGGCAGCCTGCCTGTTGGGGACTGGGACACCGTGGGTGGTCTGATCTTCGATGCGTTGGGCCATGTGCCCGTGGTGGGCGAGGCCGTGGTGGTGGCCGGGCGCCGGTTCGGGGTGGAGCAGGTCGTGGGGCGTCGGATCACCCGGGTTCGCATCGGGGCACCGGAGGTCGAGACCGGGACGCCGACATGACGTCCATGATGCATTCGGGTGATGGACACCGGTCAGGCTTCGTGACCCTGGTCGGGCGACCCAATGTCGGGAAGTCGACGCTGTTGAACCGGATCCTGGGCCAGAAGGTCACCATTGTTTCCGACAAGCCACAGACCACGCGAACCGAGGTCCGTGGGGTGTTGACCCGCCCGGGCGTGCAGGCCGTGTTCTGTGACACGCCGGGGATCCACAAGCCCCACACGCTGTTGGGCGAGCGTCTCAACCACACCGCTCGTTCGGCGTTGGCCGACATGGACGTCGTGTTGTTCCTGGTGGAGGCCGACGGACCGATCGGGAGGGGCGACGCCTTCATCGCCGGCGGTCTGCCCAAGGACCGGACCGTATTGGTGGTGAACAAGGTCGACCGGGTGGGTCGGGATCGGATCGCCGAACAGCTAATCGTCGCCTCGGGCTTCGAGTTTGACCAGTACTTCCCGATCTCGGCCCGGGATGGTGAGGGCGTGGACGATCTCCGGGACCACGTCCTGGGGCGTCTTCCCGAGGGGCCGCAGTACTACCCACAGGACATGGTCACCGATGTACCCGAGGCGTTCTGGGTGGCTGAACTGGTCCGTGAGCAGTTGCTGGCCATCGTGAAGGAGGAACTGCCGCACTCCATCGCCACCCGGGTCACCGAGTGGGAATGGCCACGGGTTCGTTGCGAGATCCTTGTGGAACGTGATTCCCAGAAGGGGATCGTGATCGGAAAAAAGGGGGCCGTCCTAAAGGCTGTTGGCACGGCAGCCCGGGCCCAGATGCTCGAGGGTGCTTTCCTCGAGTTGGTGGTCCGTGTCGACAAGGGCTGGCAGAAGCGCCCCAAGGCCCTTGACCGGCTGGGCTACTGAGACCGATCGAACTGTGGGTCAGTCCACCAGTCGAGCCAGAAAGTCCAACGCCTCGTCCCGGTCGCCGGTTCGGGGCATGTCCGGTAGAGCCTCGAGCAGGTCCCACCGATAGGACCTGTTGGCGGCCAGTCGTCGATCCAGGACCGCCACCATGCCCCGGTCGGTGATGCTTCGGATCAGCCGGCCCGCCCCCTGAGCAAGGTCGGTGGCGGCCAGGGGAAGGTCGATCTGGCGGAAGGCTTCACGTTCGCCCACGAGGTCGCGTCGGGCGCTGAGGAGAGGGTCGTCGGGGCGCGGGAACGGGATCCGATCGATCACGACCAGCGAGAGGCTCGGGCCCGGCACGTCGATGCCGTGCCAAAGGCCCTTGGTGCCGAACAGGCAGGAGGACTCGTCGTCGGCAAACTCAGCCATCAGAAGCGGGCGCGGCATGTCGTCCTGATGCAGGATCCGCCATTGCAGCCGCTCCCGCAACTCCTCGACGGCGGCGTCCAGTGCCCGGCGGCTGGTGAAGAGGGCGAGGGTCCGTCCGCCGGTTGCGTTGACCAGGAGTTCAATCTCGTCGTAGCAGGCCGTCAGATAGCCCTCGTCCCGGGGTTCAGGCATGGAGGTCGCGCAGTAGAGCATCGACTGGTTGGCGAAGTCGAACGGACTACCCACGTCCTCGTAGCGGTGGTCGTGCCTGTCCAGTCCAAGCCGGATCGGAAGGTTGGCCGGGACGGTGGCACTGGTGAGGATCACCGTCCGTTCCTGCCAGAGACGTTCGTGCAGGACGGTGGCCACGTCGATCGGTGCCACCTGGAGGCTGGGACGTCCGACTGTGCCTTCCGTCCAGGCAACCTTCAGTCCCGGAATGGGTCCACCCTCTAGGTCCAGGGCCGCTCGGACGTCGTCGGTCAACGTCTCCAGGGAGCGAAGTGCCCGTTCCCGACGGGGACCAACATCGCCCGGCCCGTCCTTGGGTAGCCCGAGTAGTTCGGTACGGAGCGCACCGAGACGGGTCTCGGCCAGGCGGAGGGCCGCAGCGACCTCAGCTGACGCCGCGGGAACAAGTCGAGTGCCGAGATGTCCACCGAGAGCGTCGTCAAGTTGGCTGGCCATGTTGGACACGTCGGCCACCGCGGTCGATCGGGTGAGAATGGCCCTGGCCCGTTGGACGAGTCCCTGGAAGCGACCCGATCGGAGTTCGAAGCCGACAGCCCGCGCCAGGATGTCCTCGGTCTGGTGGGCCTCGTCGAGGATGGCCACGTCGTGCTCGGGGAGGATCGCCCCCTCGCTGGCCACATCGATCCCGTAGAGGTGGAGGTTGGTCACCACCACATCGGAGAAGGCGGCAGCGGCTCGGGCGTCCTCGGCGAAGCAGTCATCACCGCTGGGACATCGTGCCGCCCCGGGACACTCGGTTGATCCGACACTGACCGCCGACCAGGTCGCAGGTGACGGCTCCATCGGCAGGTCGGACCGGTCGCCGGTGGAAGTCTCCTGAGCCCAGGCAGCGATAGTGGCCAGGTCCTCGACGTCGGCCGTCTCGGCCAACCCGTCGAGTTGCTGCTGGTCACCAGCGGTGGTCGTCGCCAGTTCGTTCAGCCGCTGCCTGCACAAGTAGTTCGAGCGTCCCTTGAGGACCGAGAACGAAAACGAACGACCAAGATGCGGCACCAGGTGCTCCTGAAGGAAGGGCAGGTCCTTGGTGGCCAGCTGATCCTGGAGAGCCTTGGTGGCTGTTGCCACCACCGTGGTGCGGCCAGAGATGATGGCCGGAACGAGGTAGGCCAGCGACTTACCTGTTCCGGTTCCTGCCCGGATCACCAGGTGTGAGCCCGACTCGATGGTCTCGGCGACTCGGCGCGCCATGGCCTCCTGGCCGGGCCGACGCTCACCGCCACCGGGGAGGGCCCCGCAGACCTCTTCGAGGGCAATGGCCGACACTTCAGCCGGCCTCATTTCCGCTCCGCCGCTCGACTCGCCCATCGTCGCCGAGGCTAGGCCCGGCCACTCAGCGTGGAGGGGCGCGGGTAGTTTCGTCGGTGTGCTCCCCTCGGACCTGGATCGCTCGCGGATCCCGAACCACATTGCGTGCGTCATGGATGGCAACGGCCGGTGGGCCGAGCAGCGGGGCCTTCCCCGCACCGATGGCCATACGGCTGGCGAGCAGGCCCTCTTCGAGGTCCTAGATGGTGCTGACGAACTCGGGGTGGGTTGGTTCACCGTGTACGCCTTCTCGACGGAGAACTGGCGGCGCCCGGTCGAAGAGGTGGAGTTTCTGCTGCGGTTCAACGAGGAGATCATGCTCGGCCGCCAGGAGGAACTCCATGAACGGAACATCCGCATCCGGTTCATCGGTCGGAGGGACCGACGGGTACCCCGACGCCTCGTCAAAAGGATGGAGGAGGCCGCCGCCCTCACCCGGGACAACACCGGCCTGACCTTCACCATTGCCTTCAACTACGGCGGTCGGGCCGAGTTGGTCGACGCCGTGCAGCGGATCGTCGACGCCGGCACGAAACGAGTCTCCGAGAAGACCATCGCACGCAACCTCTACGACCCCGAGATGCCCGACCCGGACCTCGTCATCAGAACGTCGGGGGAGTACCGCGTGTCGAACTTCCTCCTCTGGGAGCTGGCCTACAGCGAGCTCGTGTTCAGCAATGCGCTGTGGCCTGATTTCCGGCGAGAGCATCTCTATGCGGCAATCAAGGAGTTCCAGGACCGGCATCGCCGTTACGGCGGCATCGCCGATCCGGACGAGTCAATCGGGTGAGCCTGTACCGGGACGACGGTGTGGTGCTGCGGACGTGGCGCCTCGGCGAGGCCGACCGCATCATCGTCCTACTGACCGCTGAGCACGGAAAGGTCCGTGCGGTGGCCAAGGGAGTCCGAAAGACCCGATCGAAGTTCGGTGGGCGTCTGGAGCCGACCAGCCACGTGGCCGTCCAGCTTCACCGGGGTCGGGGCGATCTCGACATTGTCACCCAGGCCGAGACGATCGACCGTTTCGAGGGGCTTCGCCTCGATGCCGAGAGGTTTGCCGACGCGTCGTCGCTGCTAGAGGTCATCGACGTGGTGGCGCCCGACCGTGAGGCCGACCGAGACCGTTACCGGATGCTGGTCGGCGCCCTGCGGACCCTCGACGAACGACCGGCGGCCCTGGTGGTGCCGGCCTTCCTACTGAAGTTGCTGGCCCACGAAGGTCTGGCTCCAGAGTTGGACAGGTGTGTCCGTTGTGGAGTCGACGACCCGCTGGTGGCAGTGGACATCGGTGAAGGTGGAGTGCTCTGCCCCGACTGCCGGCGTGGCCGTGCCGTGTCGTCCTCGGCCATCGCGGTCATGCGGGCGGTGCTGGGTGGTGGGCTGTCCGGCGCACTGGCTGTCACCGATCCGGCAGTGTGCGCCGAGGTTGACGGGGTGGCCACATCAGCTGTGGAGTACCACCTGGAGCGCCGGCTGCGGTCCCGTCGGGTCCTGGACGGGAGTTAGTCCACGAAGGGTCCGCTGCTCCCGTCTTCCCCGGAAGGGGTGGCATCATCGGACAGCACCTGCTGGGTCGTCTCGAGACTCGGAATGACGATGGGTTCACCGATCCAGCCCCGGTCGACGACCACCGTTCCGGCCAGTCGGTCCCCGAGGCGCCGATGACCTCGGCTGGCCAGCATCATCCCGGCCTCGATGACCGGGATGAACGGCACGGGGATGATCCACGGAAGGGTTCGGCCCGCGGCGCCCCGGAAACCCGGTAGGCCACCGTCGATCCGGCGAACCACCCGGAGTCCGGTCACCGCCTTACCTACGCTGAACCCGGTGGTCATGGTCAGCGCCACGTGGTTCAGGACCATCAACACGGTCACGGTCCAGATGACCGACGGGTTGATGGACAGCCCGTCGTCGGAGTTGAACGCCACGTCACCACGATGCACGAGCAGGACGACGATGGCCATGAACAGGTTGTCGAGCAGCCAGGAGATGATCCGGCGACCGATCACCGCTGTCGGATCAATTCCCGGCGATCGGAAGCGGTCAGAGATACCCATGGGTTCAGTCTGGCCCCGTGACGGCGAACCGCGTCGCTACCCTGCCTTCTCATGGTCTCCAACGACGACACCCTTTTCGACAAGGTGGTGAACCTCTCGAAGCGTCGGGGGTTCGTGTTCCAGTCGGCCGACATCTACGGCGGATTCCGATCCACCTACGACTACGGACCGATCGGGGTCCTGCTCCTGCGGAATGTGAAGGAGCAGTGGTGGCGAACCATGGTGCAGTTGCGCCACGACGTGGTCGGCCTCGATGCCTCGATCCTGTCGCCACCTGCCGTCTGGCAGGCATCGGGCCACCTGGCCAACTTCACCGATCCGCTCGTCGACTGTCGGGACTGCGGTGCCCGCCATCGCCTCGACAAGCTCGATGACCCTGACACCTGCCCGTCGTGTTCGAAGTCGGGCACGTTTACCGAAGCCCGTGAGTTCAACCTCATGTTCAAGACCCACGCCGGACCGATGGTCGAGTCGGCCGCCGAGGTCTACCTGCGACCCGAGACGGCCCAAGGGATGTTCGTCAACTTCACCAACGTGCTCAACACGTCGCGAAAGAAGCCGCCGTTCGGCATCGCCCAGATTGGAAAGTCGTTCCGCAACGAGATCACCCCCGGGAACTTCGTATTCCGGACCCGAGAGTTTGAGCAGATGGAGATGGAGTTCTTCGTCCCGCCCGACGACTCCCCGGAGTGGTACCGCCACTGGTGCGATGCTCGAATGGCCTGGTACCACGACCTCGGCATGCCCACCGACAAGCTCCGGCTTCGCGAACACGACGACGACGAGTTGAGCCACTACTCGACGGCCACAGCGGACGTGGAGTTCTTGTTCCCGTGGGGGTGGGACGAGCTCGAGGGAATCGCCAACCGCACCGATTTCGACCTGAAGCAGCACGCCGAACATTCCGGCACCAAGCTCGAGTATCACGATCCGGCGTCCGGCGACCGCTACGTGCCCCACGTGATCGAACCGGCGGCCGGCGCAACCCGGACGGCCATGGCATTCCTGATGGCCGCCTACGACGAGGAAGAGGTCAACGACGACGTTCGAACCGTCCTCCGCCTCGATTCCCGGCTGGCGCCCTACAAGGTGGCTGTGCTGCCACTCTCCAAGAAGCCCGAGTTGATCGATCCGTCCAACGAGGTGCTGGGTTTGCTGCAACCGCACTGGATGTGCGACTACGACCAGACTCAGGCCATTGGCCGTCGCTATCGACGCCAGGACGAGATCGGGACGCCGTTCTGCGTAACCATCGACTTCGACACTCTTGACGACCGGGCGGTGACCGTGCGCGAACGGGATTCGATGGCTCAGGAACGGGTGGCCATTGGCGACCTGGTGGCCTACCTCTCGGAGCGGCTCGCGGCCT
>JASLKK010000003.1:124164-196832 GCA_030747595.1 Acidimicrobiales bacterium
GCGAACGGGATTCGATGGCTCAGGAACGGGTGGCCATTGGCGACCTGGTGGCCTACCTCTCGGAGCGGCTCGCGGCCTAATCGGCCCCAGCCCCTGCGAGGCCAGTGTCCCTGAGCGACCAGAGCGACTTGATGTCATCACCTGAGGACCGCGTGGACAGCTCGGATGGACTGCGTTCCCTGGTTGCCGAGGCGACGACCGCCGGTTCGGCCGAAGCCCGGTGGCGCGCCGTGGCCGCTGTCGATCCAGCCCTAGTTGAAAGGCTGATCCATGGTGGCCCCGCCGCGCTAACGCCCGATGGCCAGAGTCGACCCGCTTTGCTGGCCGCCGGGACGGGCGCCAGCCCCGGAGTGGCCACGGGGGTCGTCTGCCTGACGGCCGAGGCCGTGTTGGACGCCGTCGACCGGGACGAGGACGCCCTGCTGGTCTGCGACGAGACGTCGCCAGCCGATGAGATCGGCATGCGCATGGCCACCGGAATCTTGACGACCCGAGGTGGGGTGGCCAGCCACGCTGCCGTGGTGGCTCGCGGGTGGGGGATCCCCGCGGTGGTCGGGGTAGTCGGGATGGTGGTGGGTGACGACCACGTGGTACTGGGCGAGGTTCGGGTCGACGCCGGTGACGTGGTCTCGGTGGACGGCGGGTCGGGCGAGGTACTGGCTGGGGCGGTCGAGTCGGTCAGGGCGGCCGAGGCCGGAGAGGTGCCAGAACTGGACGTTCTCCTCGAATGGGCCGACGAGGTACGCGGTGAGCGGATCGGGGTTCGGGCCAACGCCGACCGGGCCGAAGATGCCGACCGGGCGCGCTTGTTCGGTGCCGAGGGAATCGGCTTGTGTCGGACTGAGCACCTGTTCCTCGGGGACCGCCTTCCCCTGGTGCGAGCGTTCCTGCTGGCCGATTCACCCCGCGACGAGACCGAGGCGCTAGCCGCGCTGGGTGCCGCCCAGAGGGAGGACCTGACCGGCGTCCTGGTCGCCATGGCGCCGCTCCCGGTGACCATCCGCTTGTTGGATGCGCCGCTGCACGAGTTCCTCGGCGACGACGCCCCGGCGGAGTGGCGCGAACACAACCCAATGCTGGGCATCCGGGGGGTCCGCCTTGCCGTATTGCGTGAGGGGCTCTACCGGATGCAGGTCCGGGCGCTGCTGGGGGCCATGGACGACGCCGCGGCCGCCGGTTCGCACGCCCATGCAGCGATCATGGTGCCACTGGTCTCGACAGCGGCCGAGTTGGCCCTCGTGAGGGGCTGGGTGCTGGACGAGATCGAGGAATGGGACCCCACCGAACCACCTGCTGTCGGAACGATGATCGAGACGCCACGGGCGGCCCTCCTGGCCGCTGACATGGCAGCCCATGCCGACTTCTTCTCCTTCGGAACGAACGATCTCACCCAGATGGTGTTCGGGCTAAGCCGTGACGACGTGGAACAACGGATGATGGGTCCGTACCTCGAGCGGGGGCTGTTACCCGCCGACCCGTTCGCCCACCTAGACCCAGGCGCCGTGGCGCCTCTGGTGGCTGCGGCTACCCGCGCTGGACGGATGGCCCGCCCCGACCTAGAGGTCAGTGTGTGCGGTGAGCACGGTGGCGACCCGGAATCAATACGTCTGCTGGTCGAGGCGGGGGTCGACTCGGTGTCGTGTTCCCCGTTTCGGGTGCCGGTGGCCCGCTTGGCCGTGGCCCAGGCACTCATCGCCCGCGACGGCTGATCTGTTGCGCTGACAGGACGACTGACAAGGCGATCAACAGGCCCGGCTGACCGGGTAGGCCGGTGGGCGGTACCGTCCGGCCATGGGCATCGTCGACGAGGACGTCAGGAAGGTTCGCGACGAGTCCGACATCATCCGGATCATCACCGAACACACCCAACTCAAGAAGACCGGCGCCCAATGGATGGGACTGTGCCCGTTCCACGGCGAGAAGTCTCCCTCCTTCTCGGTCAATGCCGAGAAGGGCGTCTACTACTGCTTCGGGTGTCAGGTGTCGGGCGACATCATCGACTTCGTCCGCGAAATCGAGGGACTGGACTTCGCCGGCTCGGTGGAGTTCCTGGCGGCCAAGACCGGCATCCCGCTGCGGTACACCGACCAGAACGAGGGACGCCGCCGCAACCGTCGCAAGGAGTACGCCGAGATCGTCCAGAAGGCAGTGGATTCCTACCATCGACGTCTTCTGGAGGACCCGGCGGCCCGCCCGGCCCGCGACTATCTGCGAGCCCGGGGGTACGGCGGCGAGGTGGCCCGTCGCTTCCAGATCGGGTGGGCACCCGACGACTGGTCGCTGCTTTCCAGGGAACTCCACCTGTCCGACGAAGACCTGAAAGCCACCGGACTCGGCGGGATCAACAAGCGAGGTGGCCAGTACGACTTCTTCCGGGCCCGGATCGTGTTCCCGATCTTCGACGTCCAGGGGAATCCGGTGGGCTTCGGAGGCCGGAAGCTGCCAGACGGGGAGGGCCCGAAGTACAAGAACACCTCAGATGCCGCCGAGTACTACTCGAAGTCCGACGTGCTCTACGGCCTCCATTGGGCGAAGGCCGAGGCGGGGCGCCTCGACGAGCTGGTGGTATGCGAGGGCTACACCGATGTCATCGGCTGCCATCTGGCCGGCATCGAGCGGGCGGTGGCCACCTGCGGGACAGCCCTCACCCCCAGCCACGCTCGACTCATCGGCCGGTTCGCCCGACGGGTGGTGCTGGCCTTCGACGCCGACGGAGCGGGCCAGGCGGCGGCCGAGCGGGTCTACGCCTGGGAGGAGGAGTTCGGCCTCCAGTTCGCGGTCGCCGCCCTTCCCGAGGGAGCCGACCCAGGTGACCTGGCCGGGTCGGACCCGGAGGCGTTGCGGCAGGCTATTGATGGCGCTCGCCCGTTCCTGGAGTTCCGCGTGGACAGGGTGCTGGCCCGCGGCGACCTGGACTCTGCCGAAGGTCGGGCCCGGGCAGCCACCGAGGCCATGACGCTGGTCGCCGAGCACCCGGACTCGCTGGTACGTGACCAGTACGCCATGAGTATCGCCGACCAGTGCCAGGTGGGCATCGACGAACTCAGAAGGCGGGGGGCGGCAGCTGTGGCAGCCGGCCCGAGGGGACGGACCGTGCCCGCCTCGGACAGGACCGCAGCGGGAGCATCGCCGGACACCGGTCACCTCACTCCTGAGACCCAGGCGCTCCGTCTACTCGTCCACCGACCGGACCCGATCAGCGTCCACCTCTCGCCCGTGCTTTTCGACGATCGACTCAATCGTGCGGCCTATCTGGCGCTGAGGGAGGCTGGTGACCTCCACGGAGCCCGCGCGAAAGTGGAGCCCGACGTGGCCGACCTGATGGGAAAGCTGGCCGTTCAGGACGCGACCGATGACGAGCCGCTCGGTGTGTTGACCCGCCTGGCCTATCTGGCCGCCGAGCGTGCTGCCGTGAGACTCGAAGCCGAGGCTCGATCCTCGGGCGACCTCGCGGGGTATCAGCCCGTGATCTCCTTCCTTCGGACCGAAGTGATGAAGCTGAGAGAGCCGGTGGCCGAGGGCGCCGATCTAGAGGAATTGCTAACTTGGCTCAACGACCACGACGAGGGGGCTGAGGGGAGGGTCGATGGCTGACGCCGCTCCCAGATCACAGATTTGGTCCGGGGTTTCGGAGTTCGAAGTCGCACGCTTGCTGCGTCGGGGCCGCGACCGCGGCAGCCTCGGCCTAGACGAGGTCATCGACGTCCTGCGCGACGCTGAGATCACCCCGGAGTTGATCTCCGACGTCCGGCGCCGGTTGGAAGCCGATGGCATCGAGTTCGACGAGACAGTGGCCGTCGAGGCTGGTCCAGACGAGGTAATGCGACTAACGAGGGCCAGCAAGGCCGAGTACCGGGCACGTCCAGAGACCCTGGCCGATGCCGGTGGAGTCGCTGATTCGACCCGCCTGTACCTCCGTGAGATCGGGCAGGTCGCCCTGCTGACCGCCCGTGAAGAGGTGGAGTTGGCTGACGGCATCCGGAATGGAAACGAAGCCGAGGGGCGCCTGGCTGACCTAGCGGCAGCTGGCGATCTGAGTCGGACGGACCGGGCGGAACTGGCGTCCCTGAAGCGGCTGCAACGACGCGGCGACCGTGCCCGGGACCGCCTAACGCGGGCCAATCTCCGGTTGGTCGTTTCCGTGGCCAAGAAGTACGGGGGTCGCGGCCTGCCGCTTCTCGACCTCTTCCAGGAGGGGAACCTCGGTCTCATGCGGGCCGTGGAGAAGTTCGATGCCGGCAAGGGCTTCAAGTTCTCGACCTATGCCACCTGGTGGATCCGCCAATCAATCACCCGCGCCATTGCCGATCAGTCGCGGACCATACGAATCCCCGTTCACAAGGTCGACGCCATGAACCGCGTGCTCCGTGTCCAGCGTGATCTAGCCCAGGAGCTAGAGAGGGAACCGTCCCATGCAGAGATCGGCGATCGGGCGGTGGTTACGCCCGAGGAGGTGGAAAGCCTGCTCAGGCTGGCCAGCGAGCAGGACAATCCGCTCTCGCTCGACTCGCCGATGGGGGAAGAGCAGGATGCGAGCCTGGCCGACCTTGTGGCCGATCCGCGGGCTATCGCTCCGGTCGATGCGGCCACCCGCCGTCTGTTGGGAGAGGCCGTGCTGGCTGCCCTCGATGAGCTGGATGATCGCGAGAAGGACGTAGTCCGCATGCGGTTCGGTCTAGACGGGACCGAGCCGCAGACCCTTGAACAGGTCGGCGCCCACTTCGGCGTGACACGCGAACGGGTGCGTCAGATCGAGGCTCGGACCATGTCCAAGTTGAAGCATCCGAACCGCCCGCAGCGGCTTCGGGACTACCTGGACGACGACTGACGCTACGACCGGCTACACGTCTGATCGAGGTCTTCGGCCCGGCCGGGAGATGGGGTGCCTCTGGTATCCTGCGCACGCCCATTCCGGGGTAGCTCAGCTGGCAGAGCGTCGGACTGTTAATCCGCAGGTCGTGGGTTCGATCCCCACCCCCGGAGCCACAAACATGCAGTTCAGGGTCGGTCTTTCGGGGCCGGCCCTGTTCGCGTCCAAAGTGATGAGTCACATTGGAGATACCAAGTTGCCTGCTCTAAAGCCGCGAAACGGCAGGGGTCGGCCCTGCCGGCCGGACTGACCCATGAGGCCGGTGGTTTCCCACTCTGATCAAGGACGCACACCCCGCCAGGTGAGACGGGAGCCGAGGAGGTGGCTGGCCGGCGTGATGGCTGCCAAAGCCACGCAGAACGCGGCCAGCGGACCGAGGTGGAACCAGTTGACCAGCACGTTGATCGCAAGCAAACGCCCGAACAACAGCGTGCCCAAGGCGATCTGGACTCCGAGGAGGCGCCGGATCCGGTCGAGGGTGCCCCGTGTAGCCCGCCCGGCAAACGTCCAAAGGTCATGCAGGGCCACGGTGAGGAGGATCCCCGCTTCGCCAGCGATAGCTGCCGAACGGGTCAGGTTCCAGCCCTGGCGGTCGAATATCCAGAGGAAGACGATGGCGTCGGCCATCAATGCCACAGCGGTGACCAACAGGTAACGCACCAGTGCCCGGCTTCGCAGCGGATGGAGTCGTAACCGCATGAGGTGGCGGAGGTAGCCGACGTAGTGGCCGGCAGCGACCTTCGACTCACCCTCAGCCCGTTCGAGGAACACGTAGGGTCGCTCGGCTACCCGACGGACATCGCCACGGGCCAGCACCTCTAGCAGGATCTTGTAGCCCACTGGATCAAGATCCGCAGTGGCCACCACGTCCCGTCGGACTAGAAAGAATCCGCTCATGGGGTCGGTCACCCGGCCCACCGTGCCCGGCAGGAGGAGGAGGCCGAGGGCCTGGGCACCCCGGGAGAGCAGGCGTCGGATGGCCGACCAGTTCGAAACTCCGCCTCCGGGCACGTGCCGGCTAGCCACGGCTACGTCGGTCCGCTCGTCCATGGCGGCCACCAGGTCGGCCACCACCTCTGGCGGGTGCTGGCCATCCCCGTCGATCACGCCGAGGACGGCTCCACGGGCGTGGGCCCATCCGCAGATGACTGCGGTAGCCAGGCCGGATGCGCCGGTTCGGCGAAGCACCCGGATGCCCGGGAGTTCAGCGGCGACCGCGGTGGCCACCTCCCAGGTCCGGTCCGGACTGTCATCGTCGACCACGATCAACTCGAATACGGCTCCGGTCCGGGTCAGGACCGCGTGTAGCGAGCGGAGGAGGTGACCGATGTTGGCCGCTTCGTTGAAGGTGGGGACGACGAGACTGACATCTGTCCGCGAATCGCCCACAGTGCCGATTGGCAGGGCCCGACCATCCACTTGTTCAACCTGGGCGTTAACCGGATCCTCATCCGACGTCGCGTCGGATGCCAGGTCCGGGTGTTCGGAATGTGGGACGACCGCGTCGTCGGTCACGGTCGCTCCATCGGTGGCCGTCGGATCATCGCCAAGGTACCGGATGGATGCCCGGTGCCGAGGTGCCGCTGGCGTCTCCTGCCAGACTGCGGGCGGGCCGGTAGCTCAGTGGTTAGAGCAGGCGACTCATAATCGCTCGGTCGTGGGTTCGATCCCCGCCCGGCCCACGAGGTTCGATCACCTGTGCAGGGGTTGGTTGGGGAAAGCAGACCGGCTCCTGCCAGGTGTTAGCCAGCCCCAGGGACTGGCCGTCTTCGGCACAACAGCAGTGTGGTTGGCGTGCGTGCCCCTGGTCGGTGAAGAATGGCGGTGTGCCCCGATCGGTATTCGTTCACGAGACCATCGACATTGTCGGTCAGGGTCAGTACGCCTACATGGAACACGTCCGGGGTGAGCCGACGAACCGGATGCCGGGCATGACCACCCTTCAGGGCTCTTTCTTTGTTCTTGGCTTCGGCGGTGGACGCTGGCCCCAGGTGGTGAATATCTGGGACTGCGGTGCGGATGGCTGGGAGGGATGGCGGCGAAACCTCGACCGGCTCAACCTG
Source organism: Acidimicrobiales bacterium (assembly GCA_030747595.1). Taxonomy (NCBI): domain Bacteria; kingdom Bacillati; phylum Actinomycetota; class Acidimicrobiia; order Acidimicrobiales; species Acidimicrobiales bacterium. Next base: position 131,098 of record JASLKK010000003.1, read on the forward strand.
AAGCGCCGTAGCGCCTTCTACGGCGATTGGTGGGACGAGGCATCCCGGTGGAGGACCGGAGGGTACGACCGGGTATGTGCTGGGGTGCCCGGGTCCCCAACCACAGAGGAGATCGCCGAGCGGGGCATCAGGGGGTCGTTGTTCGTCAACGAGGTATTCACGGTTCGACCGGGGACCCAAGTGGAGTTCCTGGCTGAGGTGGTTGAGTGTCGGGTCCCCGTGTTCGCCGACCATGGGGTAGTGGCCACCGGGCTCTGGGAGGTGACCACCAACTCCACGGAAGTGGTCATGGTGTGGGCCACCACTGTCGACGACTGGGTAGGGATGCGTCGCAGCATGGATTCCGCTCGCGGCCTCGACGATGGGGATCCCGACGACCGTCTCCTTGACTCTCAGGTCCTGATCGACAGCTATGTGACCGCCGGCGACACCCGGCTGATGACTCCACTCCCCGGGACCATCTACGGCCCGGAGGGTTGGGAGGAGGCCGACCTCGAAGACTGGCTGGAAGGCGCGGCTCCGGAGAAGTGACACCGGCGCGCTGATCTACTGCGCGAGGCTTCATGGGGAGGTCTCGTGGAGTTCGTTCTGCTCATCGGGTTGGTGTTCGGCATCGTCGTGTACCGCAGGCGGGCCGACGGGCGTCGGGTAGACGTCGGTTTGATGGCTCGTCGACTTTTCGAGTTCGGCTTCCTGTACGGCCTGGTCGTCGCCACCGCCATTGGTGCCACTGGCGCCCTCAGTCGCCTGGTGCAGGTGGTGGAGGACGGTCGACAGAGCGAACCGGAAGGACTGGCCTTCTGGCTGAGTCTGGTGATCGTGGCCGGGTCGGCACTTGTCGGCATGACCGTCTGGCTACGCCGACGGTTCCGGACATCGGACACCGAGGCGGAATCCGGCGGGTGGTCGTTCTACCTGTCGACTATGGACCTCCTGTCGACCGGCATTGTCGTGGGTTCGGCCATCAACGTCCTGGGGTGGTTGCTCGACGGCTGGTCGTTCAGCCCCTGGTCCGTTGCCGCCGTACCGATCTGGCTTGCCGTTTCGATCGTTCACTGGCGGCTACCGGGCACCCGCCGCCGCCTCCACTACCTGGTGGCCTCCACCGCTGCCCTTCTCGGCATGGCGGTCAGCACAGCGGTGATTGTCGAGCACCTCCTCCAATGGGCCTACGAGGGAGTGATGCCCGACCCGCTGCCCTTCGACTATGCGGGGGACACCTCGTGGGCAAACAGCTGGGATGGCTTACGGGGGTCTCTGGCGCCCGTGCTGGCCTTCGGAGTGGCCTGGTGGTGGTACTGGTGGCGGCATGCCCGAGTCTTCGAGCGCAGCCCGGAGCGCGATGGCTATGTGCTCGTTGTGGGGGTTCTGGGTGGTCTGGCAACCACCGTGGTTGCCGCCTCAGGCCTGCTCCACACGATGTTGTCGTGGCTGCTCGTCGGGTCGTCTCGTGACGGTTCGGCGGTTGAGCACTTTCACATCCTGTCGGTCTTCGCTGCACTCCTCGTGGTCGGTATGGCCCTGTGGGCCTATCACCGACGTGAAGTCCCGCACGCCGTGCGCCGACAGGTCGACGGTCGAGACGAGGTGGCCCGCCTCTATGACCATCTCGAGTCGGGTGTGGGTCTGGTGGCCTCAACCATCGGAGTAGCTGTTCTGCTTGGCATCGTGTTGAACGAGGTGTTGCCAGCCGGCGACGACTGGGACATCGACGTGGACGAGCTGGTGGCCTTCGCCCTCACGGCACTACTTGTTGGGGGACCGATCTGGAACCGGGCCTGGAAGCGGATCAAGGCCCACGCTGGGACGGTGGCCGAGGAGACGTCGGCCGTTCGACGAATCTACCTATTCGCCGTTTTCGGCACCACGGCCCTTGTGGTGCTGGGGAGCTTCCTGGCCATGGTCTACATGGTGGTGTTTGCGCTCTTGGACGGGAACCTCGAAGCCGAGACCCTGGAGGGCTTCCGGATACCGCTGGCCCTCGTCTGCTCAACGGGAGGTGTCGCCGTCTACCACGGCCGGGTGTTGCGGTCCGGCCTGCGGGCTGTCCCGACGTCCAGCCGCCCCTCACCACGCACGGTGACCGTGGTCGGACCTCCCGCCCCAGCGTTGGTGGCGGCCCTCGAGGGGTTGTCCGGCCTCAGGGTTGTGCAATACCGGCGGCTCGACGTCTCCGCCAGGGTCGACCTTGCCGCGGAGTCCGTGGTCGAGGAGGTACGCACCGGAGCCGGAAACATGGTTGTGGTGGTGGCGGCCGACGGTTCTACGGAGGTCATCCCGGTCGACGACTGAACGGCCGCCGGGCTGCTCCGGCTGGGCGAGCCCCGGGGTCGTGGGCCACCATCTGCACATGGTCGTCGAAGAGGACACAGGTAGTGGTCGAGAAGAGGTGCCGAGTCGCGAGGTGAGCGTCGTCCGTGACGTCGCAGCGGACCCGGATGTCGTCTGGGACCTGGTTAGCGACTTGGTCGGCATGGGGCGCTGGTCGCCCGAAAACCGGGGTGGGCGTTGGATCGACGGCGCCACCGGTCCGACCGTGGGAGCCGTCTTCCGGGGTCGTAACCGTATTCGGTGGCGTCGATGGCAGACCAACGTGACCGTCATAGAGAGCGATCCGCCTCGACGGTTCGCGTTTCGCCTGAAGATCGGTTCCCTGGGTGGCTGCGACTGGTCCTACGACATCGTGCCCACATCGAACGGTTGCCGGGTCACTGAATCATGGGTGGATGACCGCTCGCCGTTCCTGGCCGGGGTTGGGTGGTTGTTCACCGGGGTGGGCGACCGGGCCGCTCACAACCGGGACACCATGGAGCGAACACTGGAGAACCTGGCCATCGCGGCTGAGGCAATCTGAACGGGTTCAGTCCCAGCTGTTCCAGGAGGTCACGGCCGCTGCACCGCCTTCACGGGAAGCCGGCTGGAAGTCGGTTCCCAGAGTGTGGCCGACGGTGATGAGCGCCACCTGGCTCACCTCGTGGTAGGGGATTTCGAGAAGTGCGGCAGCCTCCTCCTCGAACATGAGGTGAATGGTCGTCCAGCACGTCCCGAGGCCACGCTCCCGAGCTCCCAACATGAAGCTCCAGGCGCTGGGGATGATTGAAGCCAGCGACGAGGCGGCGCCGAAGCCCGCCTGGTCAAGCCGACCGGGGAGGCAGGGGATGACCATGGCCGGCACCCGGTGCATGTTCTCTGCCAGAAAGGCGGCGGACCGCATTACCCGCATCTGTTGGGAGGCCCGTTCCGAGTCCTCGCCATCAGCCAACGCCGCGGCACTGGCGGACATGCCGGCGTACTGCTCCCAACCCCTCCGGTAGAGGTCGCCCAGGCCAGCCTTCTTCTCAGGGTCGGTTACGACCAAGAATCGCCAACCCTGACGGTTCGAACCGGTGGGGGCCTGCACGGCGTACTCGAGGCATTCCTCGAGAAGTTGATCGTCGACCGGTCGGTCGAAGTCGAGGCGCTTTCGCACCGACCTCGTGGTGGTCAGAACGTCGTGGACAGACAGTCCGAGGGTGGTCATTGGCGGGTCTCCCGTTCGCCAGCGTTGCCGCCATCCGCACTATTGACGAGGTCACGGATGCCCTCGACGCATCGACGCATGTTGGCTGTCTGGCTCAGTTGTCGGTTGGCGATGATCTTCTGTTCCTTATCGGGCATGGTGTCGATGAGCGCCGTGAGGCCCGACGGGCCAGGGCCAAGCACCATGTCGAACCGCAAACGCGTGGCGCCGGCCAGAGGTATGAGCTCGAACCGCCATTGGGCGGCCGGCTGGTCGGGGTCGACGGAGTTCCAAGCGAACACCCGCTCATGCTCGTAGCCGACGATATGGCAGGTGACCTCCCAGTCGCCCATGCGTTCGTTCCGGTTGCGGCCCAGAAAGGTGGCGCCGACAGCGGGTTCCGCGGAGATCCATTCGGCACCCTGGAACTCGTCGCTGAATCGGGCCGGGAGCTCGATGTCACTGATGTACGGCCACACTGCCGAAGGAGGCGCATCGATGTCCACCTCGACGGTCACACCGGCACCGTCTTCATGTATCGGGGCCTCGCCGGTGTGTCGCTCGATGGTGTGGCCCCAGTGGTCGAACCACGTGATGTCGTTTGCTGGTCGACGCTCAGCCGGTGAGAAGTCGTTGCCGATGGTCCACGCCACGGGAAGCAACACGATCTGAGTGACGCCGTCAGGAATGCCTAGTAGCTCGGCCACCCGGTCGGCCGCGCCGAGGTGAATGGTCGTCCACGCGCTGCCTAGGCCCCGTGACCGCAGCGCGAGGCAGAAGGTCCATGCGGCTTGGAGGACCGAGTCGAATAGTCCCGGGCGGCCGCTCCCGTCATGTTCGCCGTGGATGGTGACCAGCACGATTGCTGGTACGTGTTCGAGGTTGCGGGCCAGATGGTCGGCCGATCGGAGGGCCTTCTCGTTGTGGTGGCCGGTTCCCTCAACCTGTTGGTAGGCGTCGCTGATCCAGTTTCCACCGGCTTCCCGATACAACTCGGCTAGCGCCGCCTTCGTGTCAGGGTCCCGAATGACCAGCCACCGTCGACTCGACTGGTTCCCACCGGTCGGTGCCTGCTCGGCCAGGTCGATGCAGTCCAGGATCACTTGGGGCGGGACGGGTTGCTCGAGGTCCAGACGCCGCCGCACCGCCCGGGTGGTGGAAAGCAGGCGGTCGGTTTCGCCTGTGTCGAAAGGTGCGTCTAAGGGGGCGTCAGCCAGATGATCGGAGGGCATACCCCGGAACTATTGCCCTAGAACCCCTCGAAGCCGTCACCGAGCCACGCCGGCGCCCGATCCAAGAGGTACTCGCTGATTGCCCGGGACCGCTCGAGGGCGTCGCACAGCCAGTCGGCTTCACCACCGCGCATGAGGGCGGCCAACGGTGTCTCCAGTCGGGCCGTCACGCCGAGAGATCGTTGAGGGGCGTCGGTCACAGCCTCAAAGGAGTCGACGGCCGACACCTGGGTCGGCAGGTCGGGCCCTCCCAGGCCAGCCAACTCGGTAGCCAGCACGAGGAGGTCGGGGCCGTGGTCCAACGGCGGCAATGCCCAACTGAACACCAGATTGATAATCAGGTCATCACTGGGGTCCTGATCCTCGGGGATGGACATGACCTCGTCCTCGAAGGCCAGAAGTGTCCGGACCTCGATGTCCAGCGAAAGGCGAAGATCGAGAGGTCCGCCGCACGCTGCCTCAGGATGCAGGTCGACCTCGAAGGCCTGGTGCATGGAGTAGGTCTCGACAAAGTGGCGCTCGTCGTGGACGTGAAATCCGTGGTCGGCCGCGTGGTCCTTGAGATCGGCGACAAAGCCTGCGATATCGACGACGGCCACGTGGTTCCTCTCCGCTGTCCGGGTCTCGGGTCTCTGAATCTCGGGCCTACCCCACGGGTCCGTGGGGGGCGTGTCGGGACAGCGTAGAGCCACCCCGACATGCGAGCCATGGGGGTTTGGCAGACTGGCCGGGTGGACCACTCGTCAGACAAACCAGCGGATGCCGGGGTGGAGGAGATAGCCGTCGATCCGACGATGGTCCTGAGCGCTCTCCACGACTCAGTCGACGTCGTGGTTGCCGCGCTTGCCGAACACGAGGACTGGGGTCCGTCGGGTCGACGCGGCGGCCAATACGCCAGTGACGTAGTGGCCGACCAGGCGGTCCATGACCTGCTGGATCCCCGGGGTTACGGGGTGCTGAGCGAGGAGTCGGGCCTACGGGAGCCTGATCTCGACGGCATGCCGGTGGTGGTCGTGGACCCGTTGGATGGTTCCACCAATGCCTCACGGGGGTTGCCCTGGTTCGCCACCAGCCTCTGCGCGGTCGATGGAAACGGACCATTGGCCGCGGTCGTGGTCGACCTGATCTCCGGTACCCGGTACGACGCTGTGCGGGGGTGGGGAGCCAGACGCGACGGCGAGTCGATCCGGCGGACCGACGCCCCGGTGCTGAGCGAAGCGATTATCGGGCTGTCGGGTCTTCCGCCCCGCCACCTCGGCTGGGGTCAGTTTCGGGCCATGGGCGCGGCAGCGCTCGATTTGTGCGCGGTGGCTGACGGACGTCTCGATGGTTACATGGACTGCTCGGTCGACGCCCACGGCGTGTGGGACTACCTGGGCGCTCTGCTGGTCTGCGCTGAGGCCGGCGTGGAGGTGGTCGACGCCCATGGCCGGGACCTGTGTTTGTTGGATCCCGATGCCCGACGGACCCCGGTGGCCGGCGCAGGTCCGGTCCTGTCCGAGGCCCTCCTGGAGGCCCGCCGCTCCTTCTAACCGAACCAGTTGCGTCCACCGAGTCACGAGTGGCGATCAGGGCGAGGGGTGGCCCATGCTGCGTTAATCGTGAAGCGAATGGCGATCAGGTTCGGGCTTGCGGTTGGGATACTGCTTGTTCTCCCCGCATGTGCCAGCGACGGGTCCACCGCGGAACCGGTTGCTATTGCGACGGCACCCACGTCGCTGCCAACGACGGCGCCTCCACTCACGACCACCGTGGCCCCGTCGACCACCGTGGAGGCAAGCACCACGACTGTTGGGCCAGACGTCTCTGCGACGACGAGTTCGTCCACGACAGTGACGACGACGGTGCCTCCGACCACGACCAGTGCACCGGCCACCACGACGTCGGTGTTCGAGGAGAAGACGAAAGAAGTCGACCTGGATCGTTACGACTTCACCGCCGTGGCACCCATCATCGAGGACTACCTAACCGAAACTGGATTGAACGGCGCCGGCCTGATCGTTGTCGAGCGCGCTGACGGTGTGGTCTTTCACGACCACTGGGGGGAGTTTGGGCCAGACCGGATCTCCCTGATCGCTTCATCATCCAAGATGGTCGTGGCCGGTGTTCTGATGCGCCTCCATGACGAGGGCCTGCTTGATATCGACGCCCCGGTATCCGACGTCGTAGCGTGGGGCTCCGGCAATCCCGACATCACGCCTGCACATCTCATATCCAACAGCTCCGGTCTCGTAGGCCTACTTCCGAACCCGGCCTACGGGCCGTATCTCTGCCAGTTCTTCCCGGTGGGAAGCCTGCAGGACTGTGCTGAGAACATCTTCAACACGACCGACGACGATGCTGACATTGCTGCCCCGGACACCGAGTTCCGATACGGAGGCGGCCAGTGGCAGGTCGCGGGAGCGGTCGCCGAGGTGGCCTCCGGCCGATCTTGGGCGGAGCTGATCGACGAGACCTACGTGCAGCCCTGCGGCCTGGACGTACTGGCCTTCAACAACCCCTTTACCCAGTTCGACGCGGCGCCCTTCACCTACCCGGCGGCCTTCAACGGTGATCCGTCGACCCTCGTGGCGACCGACAACCCGAATCTGGAAGGAGGGGCCTACACCACGACCAGTGCCTATGGTGCCCTCCTCCTGATGCACCTACGCGACGGAATGTGTGGCGACCACCGCGTCCTGTCCACGGAATCGCTCACCCGAATGCACGATGACCGGATCCGGGAGGCCTACGACGGCGAGGCGTGGGGTACGAACATGGGCTACGGCATGGGTTGGTGGATAGACCATGGAGCCGGACGGATCACCGACGGTGGGGCGTTCGGCACCCAACCATGGTTGGACCTGGAGGACGGGTATGGCGCCTACCTGGTGGTCGAGGCCACCTCGACACATGGGGGAGAACTGTCGGGCAGACTCCACAGCGTCGTCGAGGAAGCTGTCCTCGCCGCCAAGAGATGATCCGGTGACCGCTGTTGTCCGGATTCGGCTTGATTCACAGCCTGACCATCAGGCCGGTGCTACGTTCCGCGCCACAAGAGGGGAGTGGCTCCATGTCGGTGACCAACCAATCGATCTTTTCGCCGGAGCGCTACGCCGGCACTCGCGCTCCGATCGAGGAGGCCGTGCCGCTGCCGCCCGAGGTCTACTTCTCTGAGGAGTGGTACGACCGCGAGGTCGAGACGATCTTTCGAAGGGAGTGGCTGGTGGCCACCCGCGAGGAGGAGATACCGAACCCTGGCGACTACGTGCGGCTCGACATCGTCGATGAGCCGCTGGTCATCCTCCGCGATCATGATGGCGTGATCCGGGCCCTGTCGGCGTCCTGTCGACACCGTGGCTCCGAGCTCATGACCGGCCGCGGGAACTGCCGCCGGATTACCTGCCCGTACCACGCCTGGTCCTATGCGCTGGACGGCGAGTTGATCGCCACCCCGGGGATGCATGAGGCCGACGGCTTCGACAAGGCCGACCATCCACTACCCAGCGTCCGTGCCGAGACGTGGGGCGGCTTCGTCTTCATCAACTTCGACCCGGACGCCAAACCGCTACTCGAGTCGCTCGGCGGCCTGGTCGAGCGCATGGCCCCCTACCGCATGGAGGAGATGAAGGTTACGAGAAAGTGGGAGAACCGCTTTAATGCCAACTGGAAGATCTGGGTGGAGAACTCGCGGGAGGGGTACCACGTCCAGACCGTGCACCGTGAGTCGCTTGACACCTTCTACCCGGGCGCCAGGCGAAGCGAGTTCTACCCGGGCGGTGAACCAATGGTGTACGCCATCAACAGCACGGCCAACGAGAACGGTCTCTACGTGCCCAGGGAACCAACGCTTCCTTTCGTCGACGGGCTGTCGGACTTCGACAATGAGAACACCCACTTCATCATCCACTACCCGCATCTTCTGCTGAACTCGCCTCCGGACCGGTTCTCGTTCCACCAGTACTTCCCTGAGGGACCTGAGTGGACGCGGATCACCAGCTGGTGCTGCTTTCCGCAGTCCACCATCGACCTTCCCGAGTTCGAGGCCGAGGCCGAGGAGAAGTACTACACGTCGATGGACCTGTTCCTGGCCGAGGACAAGGGGATCTGTGAGGTAGTCCACCGGGGCATCCGAGGCAGGTTGGCCGGATTGTCGCGGTACTCGCCGGCCGAGGAGCAGACTGTGCACGAATTCTCGAACTATGTGCTGGACCACGTGCTCGGGCCGGAAGAACCCTCCCCTGATGGGCGGGCGTCTGACGCCTGCTGCTGAAGGAAGTTGCTGTGACCACCAACGAACGCATATCGATTCCCAACGTCGCCGAACCGGCCGACCCTCGGGCCGCATCCCAGTGCATCCGCCGTGGCGACCTGTTGTTCATCTCCGGCCAGATCGCCCTGGACCACGGGGAACTAGTCGGACCCAATGATCCGCTCGAGCAGTGCCGGCAGTGTCTTCGCCACATCGAGAGCTACGTGACCGCGGCCGGTGGGACGCTCGACGACGTGGTGTCGCTCGACATTTTTCTGACCGATATTCGGTATCGGCCCGCCGCCGGTCAGGCCCGTGCCGAGTTCTTCACCGACCCCGGGCCGAGTGGCACCGTTGTGGGTGGGGTCGCCCTGGCCTTCGAAGGGCTCCTCGTGGAGATGAGTGCACGGGCGGTGCTGTCCTGATCTCGGGGGAACCAGCCGGTCCCGGACAGGCGCAGACCGTGCTGGGGCCGGTCGACGCCACCGATCTCGGCATCACGCTGGCTCACGACCATCTGGTGTTCGACGGCACGTTCATGTACGTAGATCCCCCCGATGGTGCGGACCAGCATCTCGCCGACGAGGAGATCACCCTCGACAATCGGGGATGGGTGGCCTACCACTGGACGTCGAACCACCACAACGTGTCCCTGGATTCCGAGGCCGTGGCGATCGCCGAACTAGGTCGCTTCCTGGCGGCCGGAGGTCGGACCATCGTTGACCCCACGAACCTGGGGCTGGGCCGAGACCCGGAACCCGTCGCCCGGATCGCCGAGGCGACCGGTGCCCAGATCATTCTCGGGGCCGGCTACTACCTGAGTGGTACGCATCCCGACGACATGGACGACCGGTCGGTGGATGACCTGGCTCTCGAGATCGTGTCCGATGTCCGGGAGGGAATCGACGGTACCGGGGTGAGGGCAGGGGTGATAGGTGAGATCGGCTGCACCTACCCTTGGCTACCCAACGAGAAGAAGAGCCTCCGGGCAGCGGTGGCCGCACAGGTCGAGACCGGGGCGCCACTCATGGTTCATCCCGGCCGTGATCCGATGTCGCCCGTCGAGATCGCCGAGATCGTGGATTCCGAGGGCGGCGACCTCAGCCGCACGACCATCTGTCACATCGACCGCACCTGTACCGATCGGTCGTGGCTGGCTGATATGGCGGCAACCGGTTGCTACCTGGAGTACGACCTTTTCGGCAACGAGAGTTCGTGGTATCCGCCCAACCCGGCGGTCGACATGCCGTCGGATGCCGAGCGGATGGATGTCATCCTTTGGCACTTCGAACACGGGCTCGAGGGCCAGGTGCTCCTTTCGCACGACATCGCCACCAAGCATCGGCTACACGCCTACGGAGGCCTGGGATACGACCATTTGGTTACCAACGTGGTTCCACGGCTACGTCGTCGGGGCCTGTCGGAGGCCGACGTGCGGACCCTGATTGTCGACAACCCGGCCCGGATCTTCGCTTTCACCACGGGCCAATAACTTCGGCCGAGGTCGGTAAGGTCGCCCTCCCGGGCGCGTAGCTCAGTTGGCTAGAGCACCTCCCTTACAAGGAGGGGGTCGGGGGTTCAAGTCCCTCCGCGCCCACCAAGCACAGACGGGTTAGATGGCAAATTTTGGAGTCGGACACCTCCCGACGGCGCCAGAATGTCGCCTCCATCCACATTTCATTCACGAGAGAAGTACAACCATTGCGCCTATCTGTGATCTTGTGACATGACCCGCCGCCTGACTGACCACTCAGTCCTCACCTTCGACTGCTACGGGACACTCATTGATTGGGAGACCGGGATATGGGATGCGTTCCAGCCACTCTTGGCGGAGAACCCGCCAACGGGCTTACAGCGCGATGCCCTGATTGCGACCTTCAACCACTTGGAAGCGGAGCAGCAGTCCGCATCGCCCACCATGGGTTACCCCACCGTTCTGGAATGTGTGCACCGGGCGTTGGCCGAGGACCTGGAGTTGAAGACGTCGCCAACGCTCGATCATGCGTTCGGAGCGTCAGTCCCATCTTGGCCGGCGTTTCCCGACTCAGCCGATTCCCTCAATTTCCTGTCAGAGCACTTCAGGCTTGTGATCCTGTCCAATGTCGACCGTGCGGGTTTTGCCGCCTCCAACACGTTGTTAGGCGTCGAGTTCGATGCCGTCTACACAGCGGAGGACATTGGTTCGTACAAGCCTGACCCCTTCAACTTTGAATACCTGATCGAACACGTGGAGTCCGACTTGGGGTACGGCAAGTCAGACATATTGCATACGGCCCAGGGCATCAGACACGACCAAATCCCAGCCCGAGCAATCGGTCTTGCCAACGCGTGGATTGATCGAACCCGCCTATCTGAAACCGGCATGGCCGGTCTTCCAGAAATCGACCACATATTTTTCTCCATGGCCGAAATGGCCGCTGCCGTGAAAACCGAGGTGACCTCTCGATGAGCAACGGGGCCTTGGTGCTGTGAAGACCTCTACCTCTGTTCTGGCGACCGGCGCAGCGATCCTGATCGGGGTTCTCGTGGCCTTCGCTGGGAGTTTTGGGGGCCTTCGCTGGGGCGGCTTTCCGATCTTCGCGTGGGCCGCCCTCCTGACCTTCTTAGTGCAGTGGGTCGTGTTCGTTCCTTCATGGTTCGCCCACACTGAGCACTTCTTTGACTTCACGGGATCCCTCACGTATCTCGCCGCGGTCGCCCTCGCCCTGGTTACCCGTGGCTCCGTGACTCCGTACTCTCTGCTTGTTGCCGCCATGGTCGCGGTTTGGGCGTTGCGGCTCGGGGCGTTTCTCGTGACTCGTGTCAGGGCCGCTGGTTCCGACACCCGGTTCGATGCCATGAAGTACCGCTTCGCCTGGTTCCTTATGACCTGGACCTTGCAGGGACTCTGGGTTCTACTGACCGCGGCGGCTGCCTTGGCCGCCATCACCAGTCCCGAAGACCGGCAAGTCGACGCCTTAGTCCTCCTAGGGGCGGCTATCTGGGCGTTCGGATTCGGCATCGAAGTCACAGCAGACGAACAGAAACGCAGGTTTCGCGCACAACCCGAGAACCTGAACAGGTTCATCACCACCGGCCTCTGGGCGAAATCACGGCATCCCAACTACGTCGGAGAAATTCTTCTCTGGTTCGGCGTGGCCGTAGCGGCCTTCCCCGCCCTTTCAGGCTGGAGCATGGTGACCCTGGTCTCGCCCCTCTTCGTGTGGCTTCTCCTCACCCGGGTCAGCGGAGTTCCACTCCTTGAAGCGTCAGCCGACCGGCGCTGGGCCGGCGACCCGGAGTACGAGGCCTACAAGATCTCCACTCCGACGCTGCTGCTCAAGATGCGGTAGCCGACGAAGACGGTTCCGAGGTGTTGGTGGCCACCCAGTCGTCGAACTCCTCCCAACGGGTATCTAGCCAGTCGACCACCTCGCTTGCACCAGGGGTCTCATTGCGCGAGATGCGCCTTGCATGGAATCGGATCGGAACCGGGAACGGGACGTTGCGCCACAAGTCGCCGAGGGTTCGAAAGTCGTGGACACCCACGTGGTTCAGGAACAGCAGATCGGTCGACTGTGCTGCGTCCAGGATTGAGAGCAAGCCGGCGGTCCGGATTGGGAGCACGTGCCGAAGCCGTCGCGCCGAAGCCACCCGCCCGGGCGCCGTTGTTCCGAGCGTGTCAATCGCCTGTTTCCGTTTGGCTTCTGAGTACCGAGTTCCTTCCGGGAAGATGACGATCGCTTCGTCGTCTTCGAGGTCCGAGGCGAGCCGCGCGATGTTGTCCAACTCGGGCCGGTTGTCAGTCGAGTTACGGTCGACGAAGTAGTTGGGTAGTCGGTGGCCCACTACGTCGAGACACGGATCCCAGAGCAGTTGCCGCTTCAGGACGAAACGGGGACGGAGTCCAGCCGTAGCGAGGATGGATGCAACAAGCAGAGCGTCACCCTGGCTGCCATGTCGGGCCAACACGATGAGCGGCCCCCCCGCCCGGAGTGCCTCACGGCCCTCTAACCCGTGCGCCATGCCGAGGAGAGACCGCGCTCCCCGTACAAGGTTGGTCGACCACCATCGCTGGAGCCGGCTGTGAGCGTGCAGGGAGTTGCGGCTGTCCAACTGACCCAGGAGGGAGTACCGCACCCAGAGCACGGCAGCCCAGATCACCCCCGCAGATTCCAGCCCGGCCCACCAGACCGCGTAGATAGCGAGCCGGACCGTTGATCCGCGTCGCCGGGCCAGCAGGTCCACGACCCCGCCGATAACAAGCGCCGGTAGGAGCAGCACGACGAAGGCAAGGAAGCCGGTCAGGATGGCAGGGACCGTGAAGATGCGACGGCGCCACCGCTCCCTCCTCGTCGAGTCCCGAGATGACCAGACTCGCGGTTCGTGCATTGCGCTAACCACGAGCACCGCGCGGTGCGGCGGCGCCGAGACCGGCACTGGCCAGAAGCCTGGTGGCCTCGATCACGACAACTCTGCGCTCGTCGCCGCGATCCTTCGGAGGCCGGTAGCGGGCGGCGTAGGCGGCGACCGCATCGGCACAGGTGCCCGGATCGCTGGTGACATGGGCTACCCCTTCGATGGTGAGCCAGCGCCCACCGTCGACCTGGCAGATGGAACCCCGGAGTTGCCCTACCTCGAGCAGCTTTGCCTTCACACTTCCCGACCAGGTGATGATCCGGGCCGATCCCGTGTTTCGGTCCCACGTGAAGCCAACCGGGGTGGTGTGGGGATAGCCGTTGGGCCTCACGAGTGTGAGCACGGCCAGGTGTCGTTCGCCCACGAAGTCCTCAAAGGGAGGTCCGGGATCTGGAAGAGAGAGCGTTGGCATGCTTGGAGACTCAGCCAGCCCGGTGTGCCCGCGACCGGGGAGGCAATTCGCTGGGGCCGTCGAGTTGGTCCCAGTGGCAGTAACCGATTTCCAGTTGGACGACGGACCCGTGGCTTGCGCTTCGAGTGGCGGTCACGAGCGCTTTGTGGGAAAGAACGATCAACACGCTGAACCATCCTTGAACATGCCGGCGAGTCGTCGGAGGTTCCGCTGCCAGATGAGCGCGAGAAGCGGACGTGCTACCGCAGCAGCAGTGCGACCCCCCAACCACCAGGGAAAAGAGAGGTCCTCATCCCAGAAGAAAGTCGTCCCGCCGTTGCTCTGGTCTTCGAGACGGAACCTGCCGACTCCGGTAACGAGGCCGCGATGCTCAACGCCCATAAGACGGCCATCCTCCCAGTCAGTCACGGCCATTCTGTCGAGTGTTCGGAGTGGCCCGACTCGGGTTTCACACTCGAACGTCGTTCCCACTCCGGTCGCCTGCACCGAGGTGAGCCGGATCTCGGCGGCATCGGCCATCCAGTCTGAGTGCCGACGGACATCCGCGATCACCTCCCAGACGACAGCCCGGGGGGCGTCGATGCTGACACTTGAGCTGAAGTGGGCCATCAATTCGCTCCTCGGGACTCCAAGTTGGCGGTGGCGATCTGACGAACGCCGCACATACTGGCCCATGAGTTTGCCGACCGCCCATCCGCTGGCGTCGGATCTGCGAGGAGGAAACTGACATGCGTACTGTGGCGGTGACTGGCGCCTCAGGGCTGATTGGAACCGCCCTGACAGCTGCTCTGGAAAAGCGCGGCGACCAGGTTGTTCCCGTTGGACGACGCCCACCTGCTGGCGGCGTGGCCTGGGATCCGGTTGCCCGCCGGATCGACACAGTGGCCCTCGAAGGTATCGACGCCGTCGTCCACCTGGCAGGCGAACGTATCGACGGCCGGTGGACGGCATCCAAGAAGAAGAGGATCCTCAATAGCCGCGTAGAGGGAACTGAGGTACTGGCCGAAGCCTTGTCCGGGTTGGATCGGCCACCGTCCGTCGTCGTGTCGGCCTCGGCAATCGGCTTCTATGGGGACCGCGGCGATGAGGAACTCACCGAGGATTCGGAGCCGGGGACCGGCTTTCTGGCCGAAGTTTGCAAACGATGGGAGGCGGCGGCAGCGCCGATCGCCTCGGCCGACACCCGTCTGGTTCTGGCCCGCACCGGCATCGTGTGTACTCCCGACGGCGGTGCACTGGGGCGAATGCTGACCCTGACCCGACTGGGCCTTGGTGGCCGGCTTGGCAGCGGCCGACAGTGGTGGCCGTGGATAACACTCGAAGACGAGATCCGGGCGCTCCTCCACCTATTGGACACGCCGGTGGCGGGCCCAGCGAACCTGGTGGCCCCCGGAACCTGCCGCAATGTTGAATTTGTTCGCGAGCTCGCGCGTGCCCTTCGGCGTCCAGCTGTGCTCCCCGCGCCTGCCTTGGCGCTACGGGCCGTTCTCGGTGAGATGGCAGACGGGCTGCTGCTGGCTAGTGCCAGGGTTCGACCAGTCAGGCTGGAGGAGTCCGGATTCACCTTCAGGTCACCGGACCTCACCTCTGCAATAGCCGAGATGCTCTCTCCTGGTCGGCCGAGGTCCTAACAATCCCGAACCTCCCCGTGGGAGACGCCGAATAGCCAGCGTCCTACTCCGGTTGAGCCAGTTATCGGCCAGGCCAAGGCGGGGCCTTCAGCGGCGACTATTGCGCCTCCTGTCTGATAGCCGGCACGGAGTGTCCCCAACTAGTCTTTTGAACAACGGTTGTGTCGTCTGCGCTGAAAGGCTGGGGAGTCCTGTGGGGCCAAGAGTCGGAACGGATCGCTTGCTGTACGAACGGCACGCCATCGCTCCCTACACAGGTGCGATCGGCTGGCGGAGCCTGTTCAACATCGCGTGGTGTGTCTCCGGCTGGGTGCTGATTGTCAGTCTCGAACTCGCAGGGAAGATCCCGTTGTGGCTGGCAATGTTTCTTGCTGCCGTATTTCTCCAGGCTTGCTACATGCCGATGCATGAATCGGTCCACAAGACCTTGTCGGGCGGAAGACGTTCCTTGGCATGGGTGGATCGAACGGTCGGGGCTCTAGCCGGATGGTTGCTTTGCGAGTCTTTCAAAGCACACCGCATCACACATTTGAAACACCACACCCATACCAACGAGGAAACCGATCCTGATGTCCTGAACTCAAAGGGGTCGCCCAGTCAGATACTCGGCCGGGTGGTGGCTGGAACCGTGCTCTACCCGCTTCAGCCGCTTCTCGCCGTGGCCCCGCCTCTACGCCGCCTGATCCCTAACGGCTTGGCGGTCCGGCTGGGGCAAATGGCTGAACTTCGTGGACCAGAGGCGGTAGCTGCTGCCCGACCGGTAGCCCTTAGCCACTTGGCAGTACTCCTCGTTGGCACAATCTTCGGATACGGCGAGCTGGTCTGGCTGCTGTGGTACATCCCAGTCTGGGCTGCCAGATTCTGGTTGTCGCTGGTGTTCGGTTGGCTTCCCCACCATCCGCATACCGAAACAGGCCGTTATCGCGACACCAGGGTGTTCACGTTTTTCGGGTCGACGTTCCTGATCCGGGGACACGACTATCACCTGCTGCATCACCTATTTCCGGTCGTGCCCCACTACCGGCTGCGGGCACTGTGGCGCGATATCGGCGAACACCTCAACGAACAGGGGGCGAGAATCGAAGGTCGCGCGACTCGCTCTTTGTCGACGGGGTAAGTCACGACAACTGAAGTAGGCGGCAGTGGGATTCGTAATCATGAGGTACTTCTAGTTGCCGGCCTGATGATCGCTATGAACTGACTTGCTCAGCATCGGTATCGGTTGAGTACAGGACCTGCCTCAGACCAGGCGCTATCGATCGCTTCAACGGGGTTTCGCCAGTTTTGAAGCGCAACGCCTCAAACATCGAGTCCCTCCCGGTCGAGACCACCTCGCCGCACCGCTGATCGTGAGCAACTAGACCTCAAACCGGTGCCGTAGGTTCCAGGTCATGGCCCGAGAGTCGGACGTGTTGAGAGGCGTTGCGGTAGGGGCCGGATCGGCAGTTCTGGCGCTCGGGGTGGGGGAGTTCCTCGGGGTGGCTCTCGCCGATGCGTCACTTGTCGCCTCCGTCGGTGATGTCGCAGTGGACCTTGCGCCCGGTTGGCTGGTCCGACGAACCATCGGCATCCTGGGCGTAGCCCAGAAACCGGTGCTGCTGACGGGCATCGTCTGTGTGGCGGTGGTGCTGGGCGGCTGGGTCGGCTCTCGTGGGACCTCCGGTCGGATCGCCTTGGGCCTCGCTGGACTGCTGGGAGCGCTCGCCGCCCTCAGGTCCGGGGCCGGTTACGGAGGAGTCCTGGCAGCGGCCGCTGCGGTCGGTGTCGGGATCTTGTCACTGGGGGCCAGCCAGCAGAAGTTCGCTCCACCAGTAGTCGCCGACGGTGGAGATCTCCATGTAGCGGCAGGTGCCTCACCGTTTGAGGACCCGAAGGTCCGGGCGGCGACCCGGCGGGGGTTCCTGGGGTACGCCGGCGGCCTGACCGTGGCCGGTGGCGCCCTAGCCCTGGGAAGTCGGGCTCTCGCCGACCGGGCTTCAGCGTCCTACCGCGACGTGGTGCTGCCCAGCGTGCGCCGGACCAATGGCGACCGCCTGGCGCCCACGACAACCACCGAGGGTCCGTGGCGCCCGCCGGATGGACTCACGTCATGGATCACCCCCAACGACGACTTCTACCGGATCGACACCGCCCTCGTCGTCCCCCGTGTCGATCCCACTAACTGGTCAATGCGGATCGACGGATTGGTCGACCGACCCCTCACGTTCACGCTCGATGACCTGTTGGCCCGCGATCTGGTGGATGCCACCGTGACCCTCAGTTGTGTGTCCAACGAGGTGGGGGGTCGCCTGGTGGGCAACGCTGTGTGGACCGGAGTGCCGCTGATCGAGCTTCTCGAGGAGGTCGGAGTCCGACCCGACGGAGAGCAGGTGATGGGCCGGTCGGTGGACGGTTTCTCGGCGGGGTTCCCTCGTTCGGTTCTGGATGACGCCCGCACGGCGTTGGTGGCCGTCGGCATGAACGGAGATCCGTTGCCGTTCCGCCACGGTTTTCCGGCTCGTCTGGTCATTGCCGGCCTCTACGGCTACGTGTCCGCAGTGAAGTGGCTTGAGCAGATCGAGCTGACACCCATGTCGGTGGACGGTTACTGGATTCCCCGCGGCTGGGCCAAGGAGGCCCCGGTCAAGATCGCGTCGCGGATCGACGTGCCGCTCCGGTGGCAGACGGTTTCGGGACGACAGGCGGTGGCCGGTGTGGCCTGGGCGCCGGTGTCGGGCGTGGAGACCGTCGAGTTGGCCGTTGATGACGGCCCATGGGAGGAGTGTCGACTCGAGCGGGGTGTGGGTCCCGGTCGCGACGGCGAGTCCTGGGTCCAGTGGTCGACGGTCTGGGATCCCCAGCCCGGAGTTCGGAAGCTGCGGGTCCGGGCGTGGGACCGAGCCGGGAAGGTCCAGCCGGAACGTCCGAAGCACATTGCTCCCGATGGTGCCGAGGGCTATCACGTTCGGCACATCGTGGTGACTTAGCGGTCGCTAGTGAGTATTTTTGGGAGGCGACACGCGTAGAGGGTCCGGCTCTGGAATACTCACCACATGCTCACGCGCACAAGTACCTCCGTCGCCATCCCCGCTGCACTCCTGACCGTCGCCCTGGCCGCCACCGGCTGTGGGCTTCTGGAGACCAATGACGACGAGTTGGAGACCCTCCGCGTTGAGATCATCCAGCTTCGGGAGGACTTCCTGGAGATCGAGGCCGAGGTGTCCCTGATGGCCCGGCGCGTGGTCACCACTACCACCACGCCGGCGCCGGCCACCACCACCGCTGCTCCGACCGCAGTCACGACCACCGCCGCCCCCGGCGATGCTGCCGATGACGCGGTGACGACCCCGACGGTTCCCGTCGGCCTCGACGAGAACACGATCCTTACGGCCACCTACCAGTGGGGGCCCAGTGATCCAGCGATCATCCTCCAGGAACTCCTGGGCATCCAGGCTGACGGGTGGTACGGAAACGGGACAAGGGGCGCCCATCTAGCTGAACTCGAGGCCCGCGACCTGGATACCTCTGGCGTTCCCAGCCCGCCGACCACCACGACCGAGGTGGCGGCCGATGATGCCACCGACGATGGTGCTGACGATGCCACGACGACCACCGAGGCGACCGAGGCGACCACGACGACCACCGAGGCGACCACGACGACCACCGAGGCGACCACTACCACCACTACTGGCGGTTAACCCGGGAGGCCCCGACCCGACCCTGAGCGGGCCCGGGGGCGGAGCGTCTGACGGGTGTGGCTCCGGCGGTCAGCCGCCGAGGATGTTGTGTTCTGGGCCGAACGGGAAGCCGGTGATGTTCTCGGCGCCGTCGGTACCCACGATCAAGATGTCGTGCTCCCGGTAGCCGCCTGACCCGGGCTGACCGGGCGGGATGGCGATCATCGGCTCCATCGACACGACCATGCCCGGTTCGAGCACCGTCTCGACGTCCTCGCGGAGTTCGACGCCGGCCTCGCGGCCGTAGTAGTGGCTGAGCACGCCAAAGCTGTGCCCGTACCCGAACGACCGGTACTTCAGAAGGCCGTGCGAGCGGTATATGTCGTTCAGTTCGGCGGCAATGTCGCAGCACCGGACCCCTGGCTGGATGAGGTCGAGCCCGCGCTCGTGGACCTCGACGTTGACCTCCCACAGCCGGAGGTGTTCGTCGGATGTCACATGGTCGCAGAACATGGTTCGTTCGAGTGCCGTGTAGTAGCCGAAGATCATCGGGAAGGTGTTCAGCGACAAGATGTCGCCTGATTCGACGAGTTTGTTGGTGACCGGATTGTGGGCGCCGTCGGTGTTGTTGCCCGACTGGAACCACGTCCAGGTGTCCATCAACTCCACGAAGTCGAAGCTGGAGGCGATCTCGCGGACCATGGCCTGCGTGACGGCTAGCGCCACCTCGTGTTCGGATGTGCCAGCGGCTACGGCCTCCACGCAGGCCGCGGCGCCGAGGTCACAGATCCGGGTGCCATGACGGATGAGGTCGTGTTCCTCTGCGGACTTCACGGTTCGCATCCACATGGTCGCTTCCCCGACGTCGACTAGTTCGACGTCGGGGAGGGCTGCCTCGAGTGCCCGGAACTGGTCGACCGAGAGGTGGTCGAACTCCACGCCGAGACGACGCACGCCCGAAGTCAGATCCCGAACAGCCTGGTAGTAGTTGTCTCTCCGCCAGTCGGAGTAGACGACGTTGTCGCCATGTGTGCGACGCCACGGCTGGCCACCGTCGATGCCCGCCGAGATTGTGGTGGCGTGCTCGGTATCTACGACCATGCCGTACTTGCGTCCGAAGTAGCAGTACAGCCATCCGGAGTAGTAGCAGATGTTGTGGAATGACGTCAGGAGGCAGGCATCGACGCCTTCGGCGGCCAGGTGGGCCCGGAGGGCGTTCTGGCGGCGGTCCATCTCGGTCGCCGAGAACGGCGACCATTCCTTGGATCCCCAGTGCCAGCGCGTGACATGGACCATGTCGTCAGTGGGTGCGGACTTCATCTGGGTACCTCCTGGAAGGAGACCGGACCACTACAGCGTTGGATCCGATCTCTTGGGAAAATGGCGAAGGGACCACCTTGTCGGTGGCCCGCACCTCTCTCACTGGTGATGCAAGGCTAATGGAACGCGCTGTTTCCGATATCGGTTTCCAGACTCGATGCTGGACTCGTTCCGATGCCGGAGACGAGACGGTCGATTATCTCGTCGAGCAAGGCCGTAGAGGTACCGAAGGTCAGCCGGGCGTGACCTTCGCCTCCCGGCCCGAACAGCGGTCCGTCTTTGCAGTCGACGCCGGTCCGGTCGCGGAGCCACCGTCCGGGCCGGTCGCCGGGTCCTAACGCCGAGAGGTCCAGCCAGGCCAAGAAGGTCGACTGGGGAACGTGCATGCGGACGTCGGGCAACTCGTCGGCGAGCCGGGACGCCAGGTGGTGGCGGTGGTGGTCGAAGAGGGCGACCAGTTGGTCCACCCAGGTATCGCCCTCTTCCCAACCGACGATCGCCGCCTCGCAGCCCAGGCGGTTGGGGCTGCCCAGCAGGTGCTCGGGGATCCTCCGGTAGCGGACCAGCATGTCCTCATCTGCGAACGATGCAACCGAGGCCCGGAGCCCACCCATGGCGAAGGTCTTGATGCCCGACGTGACGGTGACCGTGCAGGACGCAGCCCCCGGCACGGCGGCCAGCGGCACGTGGGTGGCGCCCGGATAGGTGAAGTCGGCGTGGATCTCGTCGGACACGATCACCACGTCGTGCTCGGAGGCCAGTTCCACGATCCGGGTCAGCTGGTCCGTGGTGAGCACCCGACCTGTTGGATTGTGAGGGTGGCACAACAGCAGCATCTGAATGCCCGGATCGTCGGCTAGTAGATGAGCCAACCCATCGAGGTCGTAGTGCCATCCATTGTCGTCCTTGATGAGGCGCCAGTCCACGGTGCGTCGACCGGTCGACTCGCTGATGGTGTTGAACGGGAAGTAAATGGGTGGGGTCAAGATGACGGCCCCGGTCGGCTCGGTGAAAGCTTCTACGCACGACCAGACGCCCTGGATGACCGAGGTGTTGGGGACTGTTAGTGCTGGATCGGGTGTCCAGCCGTAGCGGCGGGTCGACCAGCCGCAGAACGCCTCGATCATGTGGTCGATGGTCGCGTGGTAGCCGAACCCACCGAGGTCCACTACCTCCCGCAGTCGGTTCCGCATCGCTGGGAACGGGCCCAGGTCATGTTCGGCCACGAAGGCCGGGATCCACTCCGGCGCCCGATGGGTCCACTTGTAACCTCCGGAGGCCACCTTCCGGGCGATGTCGACATGATCGCTGAGGAGGGAGTCATTGAACGGCGGCGTGTCGGCGGCGGGCGGCTCGGATTCGGGCATCGGGGGACGGTACCGCGCCCACCAGTGATGGTCAGAGTCGCACTTCAACATGCTGTTGCCCGGTAGCGGTTCGGTTAGCGGGTGTGGATGGGGCGACCAGCCAGCCCCAGAGCCGCCTCCATGAGAGTCTCGCCCATGGTGGGGTGGGCGTGGATGGTGCCGGCCAGGTCCTCCACGGTTGCTGCCGTCTCCACGGCCAGTACCGCTTCACCGGCCAGTTCAGCCACGTGGGCCCCCACCGCCTGGACGCCGATCACCGTGCCGTCGGTATCGGCCACCACGGTGACCGTGCCCTCGGTGTCGCCCATCGTCCGGGCCCGCCCCGAAGCGCCCAACGGGAACTGGAAGGCCGACGGTTCCATGCCGGCTTTGGTCGCCTCATCGCGGGTGAGCCCCACCGTCATGACCTGCGGGTCGCCGAACACCACCATCGGAATGGTCGTCGGATCGAACGCCGCGGGTAGGCCACAGGCCGCGTCGGCCGCCACCTCAGCTTCGGCGGTCGCCTTGTGGGCCAGCGCCGGCCCGGAGGTGAGATCTCCAATGGCGTAAACCCCGTCGGCGGCCCGTCGGGTCGCGTCAACGGCCACGTGGCCTGACGGCTCCAGAGTCGCCCCCGATCGGGTCATGGCCACCGAGTCGGCATCGGGTCGGCGTCCGACTACCACGCCGATTCGGTCGGCGGGCAGGGTGACCCGTGCGCCGGAGTTTTCGCCGCCCACCTGCTCGACGATCAGCCCGTGGTCGTCGACCCCGACGGCCAGGTGGCCTAGGCACAACCCGACTCCGAGGCCACGCAGCCCGCGTTCGACAAGGCGGGTGGTCCGGACGCCGAAGCTCGCCAGCACGCGGTCCTCAGACTCGACGATGGTCACCTCGCTGCCCAGCTTTGCGAAGGCGCAGCCCAACTCGATTCCGACGTAGCCGCCGCCGACCAGCACCAGCCGGTCGGGGAGCGTGTCAGTCGACAGCAATTCAGCCGAACCGACGACCCGATCCCCGTCCAGGGGCACGTCGGGTAGTTCGATGGGACGGGAACCGGTGGCCACGATGACGTCACGGGGATCCAGGAACTCCACGGTGTCGCCACGCTCGACCGAGACCCGGCCGGGCCGGGTAAATCGTCCGTGCCCCGGCAGCACCCTTACCCCAGCATCGGCCAACAGCCTCGACACTCCGGAGGTGAGGTCGCTGACCACGCCCGCCAGATGGGCCCGGACCCGACCCATGTCGACTGTGGAGGTTGCGTCGATGCCCCACGAGCCGATCCGCCCGGTTAGGGCGTAAGCGTCGGCGACTTCGATGAGCGTCTTGGACGGGATGCATCCGACATTGAGACACGTTCCGCCAATGGCCCCGCGTTCGACGAGAGTCACGTCGCGGCCCAGGCGGGCGGCGCGGAGGGCCGCTGCGTAGCCGCCCGGTCCGGCACCGATGACCAACAGGTCAACCGGACTGGCTACCTCGCCGACGACCACCGGTTCAGGCTTCGATGAGCAGGTGTAGCGGCTCGATGAGGTCGTCGATCACGGCTTTCCGAAACGTCTCGGCGAGGTCGCCGTCGATGAGCCGGTGGTCGGCGCCCAGAACCACCGGAAGGGTGGGTCGGGCCAGCACCTCGCCCCCGACGGCCACGGGTCGTTCTGCGATCGCACCGAGTCCGAGGATGGCGCCTTGGCCCGGTGGAATGATCGGGGTGGCAAACCGCCCGCCCAGCGAGCCGTAATTGGTGATGGTGAAGGTCGCGCCAGAGAGGTCTGCGATCGTGAGGTCGCCGGCTCGGGCAGCTGCGACCAGTGAGGCGATTCGTTCGGCCATGGTGAAGAGGTCGAGCGTGCCGGCGTTGTGCACCACGGGTACGACAAGCCCCCGGTCAGTCGCTGTGGCGATGCCAAGGTTGACCTCCTCTGGAATGACGATGACGTCGCCTGGGTGGCCCTCCACGCGGCCGTTGACCACGGGGAATCGCCGGAGCGCCCGTGCCGCTGCGACGGCAGCAATGGTCAGAGGCGTTACCTGCGCCGCTCCCGGACGGTCCATTGAGCGGACCCGTGTCCGGAAGTCGACCAGCAGCGATGCGTCGAGTTCGTCCATTGTGTGGATGTGAGGGATCTCCGTCCACGCCTGGACCATGTTGCGGGCCACCACGCCTCGGAGGCCTCGGAGGGGGTGGCGGCCCGGCGGCATCTGGCCCAATGTGCTGGACATTGGCTGGGAACCAGCGTCGGTGGGTAGCGAGACGAGACGAGTGGATGGCTTTGGTCTAGAGGCGGACACCGGAGTCTCTGCGTTCCGCACGTCGTCGGCGGTGATCCTCCCTGCGGGACCGGTTCCAGTCACCGTGTTCAGGTCCACTCCCGATTGGAGGGCCAGCCGTCGGGTGGCCGGCGCGGCCTTCGGTCGAGTGGTTGTCGCCGATCGCTGTGTGTCCGATGGTTGCGGAGTGGATCCGGAGACGGGGTCCTTGACCGATTCGGCCGCCGATGGTGGTCGGAGTGCCCCAGCATCCGCCGTGTCCGAGCCGTCGTCGATCTCGATGAGTACCTCGCCCACCCTGATACGGACGCCCTCGGCGGCTCCGAGTGACAACACCGTGCCGGACACCGGTGACGGCAGTTCCGAACTGGCCTTGTCGGTGAGTACCTCCACCAGAGCTTGGTCGCGTGCGACGACGTCACCGATCGCCACGAACCATTCGACGATCTCAGCTTCGTCGAGGCCCTCGCCGATATCGGGTAGTCGGAAGACGTGGGCCACGGAACCGACGCTCAGGCAGTCTCGAGGGTGCGACGGACCGCAGCGGCGATCCGGGCCTCGTCGGGAACGAAAGTATCTTCGAGCATCCCCACCGGATAAGGCACGTCGAAGCCCGACACGCGGACCACTGGTGCTTCCAGTGACCAGAAACACTCCTCGACAATGGTGGCCACTACCTCGCCTGCGAAACCGCCGGTCGGGGAGGCTTCCTCCACGACCACCGCCCGGCCACACCGATCCACCGCTTCAGCGATGGCCTCGATATCGAGGGGAACCAGACTCCGGAGATCGAGGACGGCAACCGATAATCCCTCTTCGGCCAGGGAGTCGGCGACCCGGCAGGCCAGTTCGACCTGGTAACTCCAGGCGATGATCACCAGGTCGTCGCCCTCGCGTGCCGAACGCGCCAACCCGAGGGGCACTACATGGTCGCCATCTGGCACCTCGCCACGGATGCCCCGGTAGCCGCGCAGTGGTTCGAGAAACATCACCGGGTCGGAATCGCGCACCGCAGAAGCCAGCAGACCCTTGGCGTCGGCGGCGGTGGCCGGCGTGACCACCTTGAGGCCCGGGATATTGGCCAACTGGCCCTCTAGTGAGTCCGAGTGCATCTCCGGGGTCCGGACGCCACCGCCGAACGGAGCCCGGATGGTGATGGCTGGTTCGAACCGTCCCTGAGAGCGGTACCGCAGTCGGGCAACCTGCCCGGCGATCTGATGCATGGCCTGATAGGAGAAGCCGAGGAACTGGATCTCGGCGACCGGGACCAATCCGGCCATGGCCAGCCCGACAGCCGATCCGACAATCACGCCCTCGGCCAGCGGCGTGTCGACCACCCGGTCAGCACCGAACTTCTCAAAGAGGCCCTCGGTGGCCCGGAAGACGCCACCTACCTGGCCGATGTCTTCGCCGAGGAGCACCACACGCTCGTCGCGGGCCATCTCCCCGTGCAAGGCCTCGTTGATGGCTTGAAGCATGTTCATTTCGGAGGTACCGGTCATGGGGCGCCGTTCAGTAGCGCAGCCCGCTGACGGGCCACCCGGGGGGTGTCGGTCGCAAAGCAGTGGTCGAAGATGGCATCGGTTGCCAGGGGCTGGGCAATGGCCCGTTCGAACGCCTCGTCGATACGGGTCATGGCTTCGGTCTCGACGATTGAGCGGATCTTGTCGTCCCAGAGCCCGAGCCCGGCTAGGTGGTCGGCCAGACGCTCGATCGGGTCGTCCCGACGGGCGGCCTCGAGGTCCTCGGCTGGGACATAACGGGTGGGATCGTCGGCTGTCGTGTGGGCGCCGAGTCTGTACACAACGGCTTCAATGAGCGTTGGTCCACCTCCATCCAGTGCCCGTCGCCGCGCCTCGTCGACAGCGTCAAACACCGCAGCTGCGTCATTTCCGTCGATACGGATGCCAGGCATTCCGTAGCCGACGGCACGATCGGCCAACGTCTCGGCGGCGGTCTGCTGGTGTAGCGGTGTGGAAATGGCCCACTGGTTGTTCACGCACAGAAGGATCACTGGCGCCTTCAGGACGCCAGCCAGGTTGGCTGCTTCGTGGAAGTCCCCTTCAGAACTGGACCCGTCTCCAAAGAACACGGTGGTCACGCCAGGTTCGTCTTGCAGGGTCATGCCCCAGGCCAATCCGACGGCGTGGGGAATCTGGGTGGCCAGCGAAATCTGCAGCGGAGCGACCCGCACCGATGGCGGAAACCTGCTGCCGTCGGGATGGCCGATGTTGTAGAGCATGTACTGCTCGAGCACCTCAGGGCCGAAGCGTTGGAGGGCAAGAGGCTCCCGGTACTGGGGCATGATCCAGTCGTGCGTGGGGTCCAGGGCGTGGGCCGTGGCGGCCACCACGGCCTCGTGTCCGTCGATGGGGGCGAGAGTGCCGACCTGGCCCTGACGTTGGAGATTCCACAGTCGGGCGGCCTGGGTCCGGGCTTCCACCATGTCTACGAGGATGGCTCGAAGTTGTTCGTCCGACGGTCGGGTCACACCGATGAACCTAGCCGCGGGCGTCTCAGGGGTTGCCGGTCACAGGTGTCCGAAGTCACTAGGTTCGGCACGGTCTGGGGGTATACCTGTCGGTAACTTGTTGTCCAACAGCGGTTTCCATTCCCCCCTTGGGAGCCGCACATACCTCCGGCCTGAACTCCCCCCGGTTCCAGAGGCCGAGAGTGACCGCACGCCCCGCCCCCCCCGGTGGGGCGTGCGCAGTTTTGTGGCCATGACCAGCGATGCCTACCATCCATGGGCCGGAAGGATGTCTGACCGGCGCCCGGCGCGGAAAGGTGACGGGTCGAGACGAGGGGGACCCGGTGGGGGAGAGTCGACGTGACCGCATAAGGATGAACAAGGAGGAACTGGCGGCCTTCATTGCGGACCAGAAGAGCCTTCAGGTGGCGTGCCACGACCGGGACGGCGCCATCCACCTTTCCACCCTCTGGTTCGCCATGGTCGAGGATCGTTTCGCCTTCGGCACCTACACGAAGTCGCAGAAGATCGTGAATCTGAAACGGGACGACCGCATCACTGTCCTCCTCGAAGACGGGACGAAGTACGACCAGCTCCGCGGGGCGATGGTCAGGGGACGGGCCGTTCTCCACGCCGAGGACGGTGCGGGGGGCGCCGATGAGGTCCGGCGGGTAGCCCGGGCCGTGATGCGTCGCTACGAGCCGGACATTCCCGAGGAACACTTCGAGGGCGCGGTGGAACTGTGGGCCGCCAAGCGCACCGTGGTGATCGTGGAGCCGGAGAAGGTCATCACCTGGGACCACTCCAAACTCGGCGGTGCCGGCCCGTATGGGTAGTAATGAAGCGATCTGGTCCGAGATCCCCCGGGCGTCGCCGGACCTATGGTGACGGCCATGGAATCCCTCTTCGCTGTGCAGGACGAGGATGTCGTTCGTGGCCAACTCGAACATCGTCGAGCGCACCTGTCCGAGCGCGCCTCGTTGATGGACGCTGAAGCCGCCCGGGCCGTCACGGCCGCCGAGGTTGAACGCGTCGGCCTGGAGCGTCTCGACCACGTCCGACGTCAGCACCGGTACGAGGGCGAGGTGGCCGCCGTCGAGAGCCGGTTGGTCGAGTTGAACGAGAAGCTCTACGGCGGCGCCATTACGTCGCCAAAGGAGGCCACCAGTATCCAAACTGAGGTGGGCCACCTCCGCAAGAGACAGGATGATCTTGAGGGGCAGGTCCTCGAGATCATGGAGACCATCGAGCCATTGGATGGCGAGTTGGCCACGCTGGCAGTCACCGGGGAGGCCCAGGATGCGACCATCGCTGCCGCACAGGCCATCCTGGATGACACAGAGGCCGAGATCGCCGCCGAACTGGCGGCCTCTGCTGAGCGACGCGACGTGGCCGTGGCAGGTCTAGAGGCTGATGTGCTGGCTCGCTACGAGAAGGGTCGCCCGTCGTTCGGATCGAGCGCCGTAGTGCGATTCTCGGGCACGGACTGCAGCGGTTGTCCCTACTCCATGCCTGCCATGGAGGCTGATCGGGTGAAGTCCCTGGCGGCAGGGACGCTCTCCGAATGCAGCGAATGCGGCCGACTCGTCGTTCGCTGATCTTCGGTCTCCACCAGTGTTCATTTGGTTCGCGGTAGGGGCGGTGGTCGCTGTGGCCCTTGTCTTCGACAGCTCGGCCATGGACTTCCGCCTCGTGGTGCTCGGTGCGGTCCTGCCGGTGGTCGAGGGTGCCGTGGGTGGGCCGTGGCTGCTTCATACGCTGCTGGCCAGCGTGACCCTATTGGGTGGGGTGATGCTGGTTGCTCGTGGTCGACGCCTCGTCCAGCGCCGCTGGTTGGGCGTACCCATCGGCTTGATGGCCCATCTGGTGCTGGACGGAACGTGGGCCGACACCGAGGTGTTCTGGTGGCCGTTCGCCGGGATAGATGCGCTTGGCGGATCCCGGGTGCCGGAGTTCGGTCGGGGTGTGATCGGCCTGCTCCAGGAGGTGGTCGGATTAGCTCTCGGGGTCTGGGCGTGGCGCCGATTCGGCCTCCACGACCCGGCGGCCCGTCGTGCACTTCGTACCGATGGGCGCCTGACCGCCCTGCGGAGGGCCTGATGTTGTATGTGGTTCGGCACGGTCGGACCGAAGCCAACGCCGCTGGCCTGCTACTCGGGCGCCTCGACGCCGATCTTGACCGCCTGGGGGAGAGCCAAGCTGAGGCCGTTGCCGTCGCCATCGGTCCGGTGGACCGGGTTGTGTCCAGTCCTCTACTGCGGACGCGCCGCACTGCAGATGCATTCACCCGGTGCCATGGTCGGGACGGCCCGCCCGTCGAGGTGGACGAGCGGTGGATTGAGATGGACTATGGGACTTTCGACGGCCAGCCGGTGGCCGACGTGCCCCGGCAAACCTGGGAGGCGTGGCGGGCCGACCTGGACTGGGCTCCGCCGGAAGGCGAATCACACCGGTCTCTCGGCTTACGCGTGCGGTCGGCCCTAGACGACCTCTTCGAGGCATCCAGGACGTCGGAGATCGTGGTGGTGACCCACGTGTCGCCCATCAAGGCAGCGTTGGCGTGGACCCTTGGTGTGGGCGACGAGGTGGCGTGGCGCACGTTCGTGGCGCCGGCCTCGATCATGACCATCGGCGCCGGGCCGGCCGGACCATCACTCCGAGGATTCAATGACGTGGCCCACCTCAGGGCATGAGTTCACCGGCGTCAAGGTCCCGGATGGCCGTGATGGACCGGTCGAGCATGCCTGACACCAGTTGGACCGCTCGTTCGTTGACCAGTTCGATGCTGCCTCCAGACTGGATCGGGTAGCAGAGGCAGAACAGCACGGTCCGCCGGTAGTCCTCGAAGAGTTGGTCTGCCGGGTAATCGATCCCCTCGTCAGCCAGGCAGGTCCGGTAGAGGTCGAGTAGGTGCCGCTCATGGGAACGCCGATCCTCGATGGTCAGGCTCTGGCTGATGAAGTAGCCGACGTCGTAGGCGCCGGCGGTACGGATGCAGATCTGCCAGTCGATGGCCGTCACCTCCGGCCCGTCGTTGCCAGGCCGGAAGAAGAGGTTGTCTAACCGGTAGTCACCGTGGCAGAGGGTGGTCGGACCGGCTTGGAACGACATCATCTCCTCGGCCGCAGCGGGGAACCGCTCGCCAATAGCCCGGATGTCGTCACCGAGGTCATCTCCGAAGGCAGCTAGGAAAGGCTCCCAGGCGGTCGCCACCCCATGCTGGACACCCTGCGGCATTGGGGGATCCCATCCGTAGGGAACCCAGGACAACTCGGCGTCAAAGGCCGGAGACTCCCAGAAGGCCGCGTGATGACGGGCCAGGGCTCGGATGGAGGCCTCAGCCAGATCCAGCGGGCAGCCGTCGAGCTGGCTCGCTACCTCGGCGTCGGCCAGGTCCTCCAACAGGAGGACGAACTCGTCGTTCTCCGAGTCGTGGTCCGCAGCGAAACAGCGGGGAGTGGTGAGTGGACTGTCGTCAGCCGCCGTCCGATAGAAGGCGACCTCCTTGCCGTAGAACATGAAGGTCCGGGCCACAAAGCGCGTTCCCTCGTCCTGAACCGGAGACTTGAGGATTACCGTCTCCGGCCCTGAGCCTCCGTCGTAGGTCGGTCGGAGTCGGTGGAGTAGACCCATGATTCCGATTCCCTGACCGATCAACTCGGCCTCGAAGCCAGTCACCGAGCCGCTGTCAAGGCCGCCGGCGGAGCGCAAGACGCTGGTCAGCCAAGCCGGGGTGACCTCGTCGACACCTGTAGGAAAGTTCTGGTTCGTCATATACGCGCCCCTTTATCGGGAGGCCGTGAAGCCGGCCTCGAGGGTCTGCAGGCGGGCCTCGAGGACAATCTGGGTGGTGTTCACGATCTGGTGGATCGGAGCGGCCCGGCTACCAATCACCGGGTCTGCCTCTTGGCCGTGATGGATCTGTCGGGTCTCTAATCCCCATTCGCTACTCATGGAGCGCCTCTCTGTCTGGTCTGGTATCTGGTGCGATCTTCTGCAGGATTCCCGGAACGAGAATCAGTCGTGGTCGTCGAGGCCTCCCGATGACGGGGGGCTGAAACCGTCGGGCCACCTGGTGGTGTCGTCGTGGCGTATGTCGTCGAGGATCACCTGATCGAGTTGTGCTCCTGACAGGTCGGCTCCGATGAGGTCCGAGAGGCTGAGGTCGGCACCGATGAGCGAGGCATGGCGGAGGATGGCCCCGGAGAGGTTGGCTGCCCGGATGGTTGCTCCGTTGAGTATGGCGCCCCGTAGGTCGACGCCGCCGGCAAAGACCCCGGTGAGGTCGGCTTCGCGCATGCAGGTCCGGGTCATCGAGGTCCCGGCCAGAGTGGCGGCGCCGAGTGCAGCGCCGGTGAGGTCGGTGGCTGTCATCCAGGCGCCGCCCAGATCGGAGCTCCGCAGGTCGGTTCCTGTAAGACGGGCGCTTCCCAGCCAACATCGGCTAAGGACTGCGCCACCCAGTCGGGCATCGGTGAGATCAGCGCTCCACAGGTTGGCGTGGTGCAGGTCAGCGTCGGCAAACACGGTCCGTTGACAGATGGCGTGTCGCAGGTCAGCCCCCACTAGACGAGCGTCGGACAGGTCCGACCCGGAGAGGACGGCGCCTCCCAGCCAGGCGCCGGTGAGGTCTACGGTCCGGAGGTCGGTGTCGGTTAGGTCCGCGCCGGCCAGGTCAGCCTCGGCGGTGATCTGGTGTCCTCGGACTTCCATGGTCCCATCCATTGAGGTGGAGACTAGGGCAGCATGTCCGGGTGCCTGTCATCCTCGCCGGTCTGTCGGCTCTCGCTTTCGGTTTTGGAGACCTGTTAGGGGGCGTGGCTATACGCCGGTCGGGACGGCCCGGAGCGGCTCTCGGTGTAGCGATGATGGCCACGTTGGTGGGCGCTGTCCTGATCGGTCTCTTGCTTGTCGTCCGACCACCCGAGGTCGTCCGGTGGCAGGACATTGCGTGGCCGGTCGGGGCTGGGGCCCTGATGGTGGCCACCCGTCCGCTCCTGTACCTAGGGATGGCCCGTGGCCCGGTGGCAGTGTTCGCTCCGTCGTTCGGGTTGGTGACGATTGTTGTTCCGACCATCGTGGGGCCGCTGATCGGACAGACTCTGGAAGGCATTGAGATGGCAGGGGTGGCGTTAGCCATACCCGCGGTCGTGTTGTTGTCGGGGGAGGGTCGCCTACCGAAGTTGGGTGTTGTTCTTCGGAGCCCAGTCTTGGGTCTCGCGGTGGTGGTGGGCACCAGTATCGGGACGGCGGGACTGCTCCTGACGCAGGCGGAACCCGAAGCCGGAGAGGTCCCAGCGTTCGTAGTGTTGGTCACCGGGGTGATGGTGATGCCATGGATCCTCCGTCAGCGAACAGGTTCATTCTTGCCGGAGCGTGAAATCCTGGGATTCGGGTCGGTGCTCGGCGCATCGAGTGCGGTGGCGTTCGTGCTGAGTACCGCCGCGTATCTCCGTGGCTCGGCTGCCGTCGTCTCAGCGTTGATCGCGATGGCTCCGGGAGTGAGTGTGGTCATCTCGTGGCGGTTCCTCGGCGAACGCATCTACGCAGTGCAGGTGCTTGGTGGGGCTTTCGGCATGGCGGCCGTAACAGCGTTCGCCCTGGCCGGCTGATCGACTCAGTTGGTTGTCTAACCGAGTTGATTGCACCCCGCGCCGGGTGTGGGTGACGGTGAGTCGACCTGTAGGCGGGGTTCTGTCCACCGGCCCCTTGCGGGGGTCCGGGTGGGTGACCATCCATCTGTGCGGCTAACCCGGGAGGATCCACGGACGGACCGCCCTCTCCCTGTTTGGCCTTGCTCCGGATGGGGTTTGCCGAGCCGACCGGGTCGCCCCGGCCGCTGGTGCGCTCTTACCGCACCGTTTCACCCTCACCTGTACTCGTCGCTCCGAAGAGTCCCGAGCCATCGGCGGTCTGTTTTCTGTGGCACTTTCCTGCGGGTCACCCCGACTGGCTGCGAGCCAGCATCCTGTCCTATGGAGCCCCGACCTTCCTCAGCACGGACGCCCCGGAGGGGTCCGGCCGCGGTCACCCGGTCGACTCACCGTCGGGTACCAGTCTGGCGGGAGATTTCCCTTGCGTCACCCGGCGCTGCGAACTAGCAACGCACGCGACATGGACACCCTTCTCGATACCCCCGTTCAGCCCGGTCTCATCCCTTCATCGGCGACCCCGGCGGCCAGCTTGTTGGTGGCTCGATCTGAGACACTGACCGCTCTGGATGTCGAGGCGCTTGAAGGAGTTGACACTTCCGGACAGTGGTATCTCCGGAGTGCCTGCCGTGGCCTAGAGGCATCGATTTTCTACCCGGATCCCGACGTGACCGAGGACGTCACCCGGGCACTCGCTGTGTGCGCGGCGTGTGATGTGCGCGAGGTCTGCCTCGCCCACGCCCTTCGTCGCAGAGAACCCACCGGCATCTGGGGCGGAACGACCGAGCGTGAGCGCCGCAGGGTGCTGCGTCGGCGCCGTTTGGCCTGATCAGAACCTCATGAGCCTGGAAGACCATGGGGGCTGGCCAGGGCTACTGGACCGGCTGTGCCGCAGCGAGGACCTCTCAGCGCTTGAGACAGAGGCCATCCTCGGTGAGATCCTGAGTGGCGAGGCCGAGCCTGCACAGATCGCTGGCTTTCTAGTCGGACTGAAGGTCAAGGGTGAGACGGTCGAGGAGACCAGCGGACTTGTTCGGGCAATGGTGTCCATGGCAGAGCCACTGGTCCTCCCCGACGGCACGATCGACATCGTCGGCACCGGTGGGGTAGCTAGTCGTCGCGAGGCCAGCCTGAACGTCTCAACCATGGCCTGTTTCGTGGCCGCCGGAGGAGGAGCAACGGTCTGCAAGCACGGGAACCGTCGGGCCTCGTCGACCTCGGGCGCCTTTGATGTCCTCGAGGTTCTCGGCGTCGATATCGACATTGCTCCGGAGCAGTTGGCCGCACAGGTGGTCAAGCACCGGATCGGGTTTGCCTTCGCCCGGACGTTCCATCCGGCGATGCGGTTCGCCGGGCCCATCCGCGCTGGGCTGGGGATTCCGACGGTGTTCAACGTCCTAGGCCCGCTGTCCCACCCCGGACAGCCCCTCCGCCAGCTGATAGGTGCCGCCGATCCTGCTCTGGCCGATCGGATGGTCGAGGTCTTCCGGGCGAATGACTCAGTCCACACCTGGGTGGTCACCGGTCATGCTGATCTCGACGAGATTGCCCTGACCGGGCCGACCCGGGTCCTCGAACTCCGCGAGGGGGCGGTCACCGAGTGGACGTTGGATCCAACCGATCTCGGGCTCTCATTGGCCGATCCGGTCGATCTGGCCGGTGGCGGCCCGGACCGCAACGCTGACATCGCCCGGGCCTTGTTCGATGGTTCGGAGACCGGGGCACGTCGCGACATCGTGGCCCTGAACGCTGGGGCCGGCCTAGTGGTGGCCGGCATCGCCGACGGGATCGCGGATGGCCTAGAACGGGCTATGGCGGCACTCGCCGACGGTTCCGCCGGCGTAGTTCTGGACTCGATCTCGAGTTGAGGTCAGCAGTCCGTCGACCCTCCGGTCGGGCGGTCCCCGGTGTCGAGGAACCGGGTGACTAGGTGGGCGGCACACGAATTCCAGGTGGATGGTGCGTGCGTCCAGCGGGGGGACACGACCACCTCCACGTCATCGAGCCAGCGGGCAACAGTCGCGGCCCATCTGGCTGGGGTGACCGGGTCCAGTTCGCCAGCCAGGATCAGCGTGGGGACCGCCGATCGCACCGGGGTCCGAGTCGCCGGATCGGAGGACGGAATTTTCCAAGCTGCGCACCGGGCCCGGAGATCCAACCAGCGACCGTGTTCGGCCCGGTGGATTGGATCGTTGAGGTCGGTTGGTTCGAAACTCATGCCTGGGCGTTGGTCGCCGCACGTCACCGCTACCCACGCCCCCTCGGCCAGGGCGTCACCGGCCGAGCGGCTGGTTCCGGCCGATGCGTCTACCGGCGCCAGGCGGTCCACGGCCTCGGCTAGACGTCCGGCATCGGCGAGTGCGATGGCTTCTGTAAGAGCCACCGGGCCGTCGGGGCGACTCAGGGTTCGGACGGACGCGGCCAGGAAGGCAGTGTCGTCGAAGGTCAATGACCGGTTGTCGACCTGAACCACGGTCGGGTCGTGAGCCAGTCGGTCGAGCGTTCGACGAAGGGGTTCGAGAACCCCGATGGGACAGAAACCGTCGTCGGTGCAGCGGTCCTCGAGTTTGGTGAGAGCGGCGACGATGCCATCAGGTAGGTCGGCAGTCTCGTCGGCGTCGGGAGGCACTACGGAGTCCAGCGCCAGGGAGACAATGGCGGCGTCGTCGGTGCGGAGGAGCTCGAGAGCGATCCGGGTACCAAACGAGACACCGTGAAGATGCCACCGATCGATAGCTAGGGCTTGTCGGACGGCCACCAGGTCTGCGGCGATCCGTCCGACAGTCACGGTGGATGGTTCGAATCCAGCCGAGACCAGCCGGTTGCGACAGGATCGGTCTCCGGCCAGACCCTCTTGAGCGTTGTCTTGTGGCCCGCGGTGTTCCATCTCAGGACAGTCCAGCGACGGGGTCGAGTTGCCACCGCCTCGTTGATCCACGAGGACCACGTCGTGGTTGGCGAGAATCTTCGACCGGGGAGCAAGCCATCGATCCCGATCAGCGACGGCCCGACCGCCGGGTCCGCCATGGAGGAAAAGGACCGGTGCCCCGTCAGGGTCGGGCGCGTGTAGGACGGCGACGGAGAGCGAAGCGCCTTCCACCTCGATTCGATGGCAGGTGACCGTGAGTTCGGTGGGCACCGGCTCGCCCGGGCAGCCAATATTGGCTGGGGCGGCCACTGGCCGGCCTGTAGCGGACTCCTCGGGAGCGCATCCGACGAGGCTCAGGGTCAGGAGGGTGGCCGTGATGACGCCGAGCAAGGAGACGGCGGGGGAGCCCGAGAGGATGGAGGCCATGGGTCGGAGGTAGGACCAGTCGGGGCGGAGGGGATCGGACACCGCCAGACGGTAGTCAGCGTCTCGCTGTGGTTTCGGGCTGTGCCCGGAAGGAGGGTGGCCGGCGGACCGGTTCGGTCAGGGCGTAGCCGCAGTGCTCAATCATGATCCGGCGGGTATCCGTTGGAATCCCGAGGTCACGCAGTGCAGTTTGTCGCTGCTCATTGGGGACGGGCCCTTTGGGAACGGGTTCTTATCCTGTGGAGAACTCCAGTGGCTCGGAGTTGACGGTGTGAGCCCGCGCACTTCACCGCCACGGAACTCGGTTACCCGACGTGCGTTGACTAGGAGGGGCAGGGGAACCGATCACGATGGTCCAAAGCGGAGGCCAGAGCGCCGACTGGGCGCCGCATCTTGCTGCCGCATCCTCGGCGTTCATTGTTGGCCAGCAGCGTCATCCGCTCACCTGTGGTGGTGGGACCGTCCCCGGGGAGTGGGGCTGTCACAGCCGGTCGTCAGGATGATCCACATGAGTAATCAACATGAGATTAAGCATGAGAACCAGCACGGGAAAGGCGACCGGGACTCGAGCGATGAGGTCCTGGTGATCGACTGCGAGACCTGTTCGGAGCGGGATACCTCCACGTGCGACGACTGCATCGTGACCTTCCTGTGTGCACGTGACCCTGACGACGCCGTGGTGGTCGATCTGGATGAGTTCCGGGCGTTACGGGTACTAGGGGAGTCTGGCCTGGTCCCGCCACTTCGCCACTCGCACCGCACCTGACCAGCCTCGGGGGGTCCGATCGGCGTGGGAGGCTGAGACCATGTCGATCGGCCACCCCTCCGACAAGCCCGCGGCAGAATCTGCCGTCGAATCGGAGGCCTTTCGTGATTCGCTCCTTGCGGTGGGGTCGTCCGCAGGATTGGACGCCATTGGCGTGGCCGGCGCCCACCCGTTCGATGATGTCCGAAGAGAGATCGAACGACGCCGTAATGAGGGCCTCCACGGCGGCATGCAGTTCACCTTCCGGAACCCGGCTCGATCGACCGACCCGACCCGGATCCTCGCCGGGGCACGCTCCCTGGTGGTTGGTGCACGACGGACCCCGGCGGCCCGGCTGGCTGAGGTAGGTGCCGGTCGGATGCGGATTGCCGCCTATGCCCGCCACGACCACTACGCCGACCTTCGTGCCTCGTTGCAGGAGGTGGCCGAGCGGCTCAGGTCCGATGGTTGGTTGGCCGTCGTGGTCGCCGACGACAACTCGCTGGTCGATCGTGCGGCAGCGGTACGGGCTGGCGTGGGTTGGTGGGGAAGGAACGCCAACGTGCTGGTCCCCGGCCGGGGAAGTTGGTTCGTGCTCGGGTCGGTGGTCACCGACGCGCCCCTGGCGCCGTCGCCCCCCCTAGACGACGGCTGCGGTACCTGCCGACAGTGCCTTGACGGCTGCCCAACGGGTGCCATCCTCGACAACGGTGTGATCGACGCTCGACGTTGCCTCGCCTGGTTGGTCCAGGCGCCGGGCCCCATCCCGAGGGAGTTCCGTGAAGCCCTCGGCGGGCGGCTCTACGGTTGCGACGACTGTCAGGAGGTCTGCCCGGTGGGTCGATCCGAACGGACCACCGAGGGAAGGGAGGACCTCAGAGCGGACGTCGAGTTATCCGACGTGCTTGACGCCACCGACGACGAGCTCCTCAAACGGTTCGGACGGTGGTACATCGCTGAACGTGACCCTCGGTACCTGCGTCGTAACGCTCTGGTGGCACTAGGCAACACGGGATCGAGAACCGACCCCGACGTCGTGCGTCAGATGCGACGGTCCCTAGCCGACCCCGACCCACTCATTCGCAGCCATGCCGTCTGGGCAGCCGGTCGACTGGACCGGCTGGATTTGCTCGACGGGATCGACGACTCGTCGCCCGACGTGGCCGAGGAGTTGGCCGCCCTGACCGGCAGGGTGGGGTCGTGAGGCGCCATCTTCTGGTTACCAACGACTTCCCGCCAAAGGTTGGAGGCATCCAGTCCTACCTCTGGGAGCTCTGGAGGCGGCTGCCTGCCGGCTCGGTGGCGGTACACAGCACGCCGTACGAGGGTGCTCGCGAGTTCGATGCTGCACAGGACTTTGCCGTGAGTCGAAGCCGTGAACCGGTCCTGTTGCCCACGCCGATGGTGTCGCGGCGGGTCGGCCGCCTCGCCGAGGCCCACAGGGCTGATCTGGTCATCTGGGACCCGGCGCTGCCGGTGGGTCATGTCGCCCCGAAGGTGGAGCTGCCCTACGCCGTCGTGCTGCACGGGGCCGAGGTGACCGTTCCTGGGCGGCTTCCCGGCACCCGCCAACTACTCCGACGGGTCCTGCGGGGGGCGTCGTTGGTCATCTGTGCCGGGCGGTACCCGGCGGCTGAGGCTGAACGGGCGGCCGGCCGGTCGCTCCCCACCGTGGTAGTTCCACCAGGTGTCGACACGGCCCGGTTCCAACCGCTCGACTCGGCTGAGCGTGCATCGGTCCGTCAGGAGTTGGGCCTACCGGTGGATGCCCCGCTCGTGGTGAGCGTCAGTAGGTTGGTGCCCCGAAAGGGAATGGACACCCTCATCCGTGCCGCGGCGCGACTTCGTGACCGGGTTCCCGACGTGGTGGTGGCCATTGCCGGTTCGGGACGCGACCGGGCGCGCCTCGAGGGGTTGATCGCCTCGACTGGTGCTCCTGTAAGGCTTCTGGGCCGGGTCCCTGACGAGGTCCTTCCGGGCCTCTACGGAGCGGGCGACGTGTTCTCGATGTCGTGTCGAAACCGATGGGGTGGACTTGAGCAGGAAGGCTTCGGCATCGTCTTCGTGGAGGCTGCAGCGGCCGGTGTACCGGCGGTGGCCGGCGAGAGCGGTGGGTCAGCCGAGGCGGTGGTCCACGGCGAAACCGGCTTGGTTGTCCCACGTCCCGACGCCTCGGATCAGGTAGCCGATGCCCTGGCTGACCTCCTCGATGACGAGACCCGCCGACGAGAGATGGGCCGCCGGGCCCGCCAACGGGCCGAGATCGAGTTCTCCTACGACGTGCTGGCTGCCCGACTCCGCTCAGGAATTGACGATGCGAAACTCCGGTCATGAATGACTAGGGGGAACGCCACGGCGAGTTCGACGACCGGTAGTGTCCGGGCGAGAGGAGGCCGACGATGACCGATCACGCCAGCCAGCACACGATCGTGCGGGCCACGCCGGAGGACTGCTACGAGACGGTGCTTGACGTCGAACGCCTGCCGGAGTGGGCCCCAGACATCAAGGAGGCCACGGTCCTTGTCCGCGATGATCAGGGCCGTCCGGGTGATGTGGCCTTTCGTGCCGCGGCCATGGGGCGAAGCACCAACTACACGCTGCGTTACAACTACGGGTCCAACCCACTTCGCATCTCCTGGCGACTCGTTGAAGGTGACCTTCTCGAACGCATGAGCGGCGAATACGAGTTCCTTCCGGTCCCGGGAGATGACGCGGCCACCCGGGTCATGTACGACCTCGACGTCGACCTGCTGATTCGGCTGCCGGGCTTCGTCCGACGGCGTTTGGAGGCCAAGGTCGTCCACGCGGCCATTGATGACCTCAAGGCACAGATCGAGGTCGGAACCCCCTCCGGCTGACCGGCACCTGGGCCCCAATTCCTGAGCAGTACTCGGGCATGGGCTCGGTCGAGTTCGCCTCGCTGCTGGTGCGTGAGGCCAACGTCGCCGTATCGCCCGGCGTGGGCTTGGGCCCCGGTGGTGAGGGGTTCGAGCGTTTCGCTCTCATCGAGAACGAGCAACGCCTTGGTCAGGCGGCCCGAAACCTCCGAGGCGCTCTCGATCGCTTGGGTTCCTGAGCTACCTCTGTGGTCGTGTCAACCCTCCGGCTGGCCGGGCAGCAACGACAGGTAGTTGGCACAGCTCACCGGTGCACCTTCCTCGGGAGGTTCGCCGTCGCTTACCGGCACGTTGATCGCTTCCAGCCCGGTCTCACCTTCCAATAACACCACCACCCGGTCGATCTCGGCACCGGCCACCAGCCGGTCGGCCGTGCAGACCAGCATGGCGAAGGCCAGACGATTCCCGGCACTGTCGTCATGGGGAAAGCCTTCCAGGGTGTCGAGGTGGACCTCCAGAAGTCCGTCCTCGAGCACGGTTCCGATCACCTCGCTGCCCTCGGCGA
The DNA here is from genome assembly GCA_030747595.1 of Acidimicrobiales bacterium. Lineage (NCBI taxonomy): Bacteria > Bacillati > Actinomycetota > Acidimicrobiia > Acidimicrobiales > Acidimicrobiales bacterium. Next base: position 170,663 of record JASLKK010000003.1, read on the forward strand.
ACGGCGAGATCAACCCCGCGTCCTGTTCATCTGCACTCGGTCCAGCGAATACCTCGGCCAGGATCACGTTGATCGAGCCGTCGCCCTGAATGTCTCGGTCAACCGGTTCCAAGATCTGACGGTCTGCGGCGTCGACCCGGGCAAGAAAGATCTGCACGGTCTCGGTGGGTGCCGGCGCCTCGGTGGTGGTCGACGCAGCCGGAAGGAGGGCGTCGGGTAGATCAACGGACAGATCGCGGGTGGCGTCGTCCAGTGGAATGCCACAGGCGGCAAACGTGATTGCCGCAATGAGGACCGGTGCTGCCCACCGCCCTCGAGCGATGGCTCCGACGATGGCACGCATCACCACTCCACCTCCGAGTTCCCGAGGGTCAGGGAAAGCGGCAATTCCAGGACGAAACGGGCACCCTCGCGTCCATCCGTTCGATCTTCGGCCCACACGCGTCCCCGGTGGAGGCGGAGATCCTCGGCCACGAGGCTCAACCCCAGCCCTGTGCCGCTGTGGTCACCACGACGACCGCCGGTTGAGCCGCGGGCGAACCGGTCGAAGATCTCGTGGCGCTCCGTCTTTGGAATACCCGGTCCCTCGTCCTCGACGGCGATGCGAATTGTCTCATCGTGTTCCAAGATGACGGCGGTGATACCACCGCCGTACCGGCGGGCGTTGTCCAACAGGTTGGCCATGACCCTGGCCAGACGCCGCTTGTCGGCGTTGATGACCAGTGACCCGGTGGTGGGCGGGATGGTTAGGACGAGTGCTGGGTCGGCGGCGACAGTGGCCTGCAGGAACCGGACGACGTCCACCTCGGAGAGGTCCAGGTCGGCCACGCCGGCGTCGTAACCCGAAATCTCCATCAACTCGTTTACTAGGCGGTTGAACCGTTCCAGGTCCTGCACGAGGAGGTCGAGGGCGGTACGGGACCGCTCCGAGAGCTCGTCACGGCGGGCATCCAGCACCCCGACGCCGGCCATGAGGGTGGTGAGCGGGCTCCGGAGTTCGTGGCTGACATCGGAGGCGAAGCGCGCGTCGCGGTGGATTCGATCTTCAAGGGCTCGGGCCATTTCGTTGAAGGAGTCCGAGAGGCGATCCAGGTCGGGATCGGCCTGCGGGCTGAGCCGGGTATCGAGACGGCCACCGGCAATAGCCTCGGCAGCCCCCCGGATCCTTCGGAGAGGCCGGAGTACCCGGGTGCTGGCCCATGACCCGAGGAGGGCCGCCAACACGGTGGTCACCGCGCCAGCCCCCAACAGGATGATCCGCAGGTCATCGAGCGTGTCGGAGACCTCGACCAGATCGACTACGGCGTAGTAATCGGCGTCAAATGCGGTCAGGGGGATGCCGACCACGAAGTGGGGGTCCCCGCGCACCGGAGCGAGTACCTGGCCGGCGGCGCGCTGCTCGAGCCGTTCGAGGAGATCAAGTGGGAGGTCGTCGTGGTCCAGCTCGGGAGCGGGGAGCCAGTCGTCCCCGAGTCGGATGATCCGCTGGCCACCTTCGAGCCGAGTCAACGAGTCGGCGATGGTCGGAAGGTCCTCGATGGTGGAGTCGGGGGTGAGCTGATTGCTGAGTCGGGTGGCGTTACCAACGGCCATGGCCGCTGCCGCGCCTTCCCGAGACTCCACGAGCTGGCGTCGAGTCATTACCAGCGTGCTGACGGCCAACAGGCTCGACACCAACAGGCCGCCCACCGCGAACAGCATGGCGATCCGGCCGCCGAGTCCGAGGCGGCTCGCATCATCGGCCACTGGTCTGCCGGTCATGGGTGAATTCAAGAGGATCGTTTCAGATCTGGAGCTTGTAGCCCATGCCTCGGACAGTCATCACGTACCGGGGGTTTGCTGGGTCGGGTTCGATCTTGGTTCTGAGTCGTCGAACATGGACGTCGACAAGTCGGCCGTCTCCGAAATAGTCGTATCCCCAGACCTTCTCGAGGAGGTCCTCGCGGCTCAGTACCCGACCGTCGGCGGCGGCCAACTCCACCAGAAGTCGAAATTCGGTGCGGGTGAGGTGGACGTCGTCTCCCGCGTGGCGAACCACGCCCTCCTCGGGCAGGACCTCCAGTTGCCCGACCTGGATTCGAGTCGGTGGGCCATCGTCGGTCCGGACACGTCGGAGAAGGGCCCGTATCCGCGCCGAAAGTTCCTTGGGGTCGAACGGTTTGCGGAGGTAGTCGTCCGCACCGGCTTCGAGGCCGGCGACCACGTCGTGGCTGTCGGACCGGGCGGTGACCATGACGATGGGGACGTCGCCGAGGCGACGAATATTCCGACACACCTCGAACCCGTCGATGCCGGGAAGCATGATGTCGATGAGAACAACGTCAGCGGGCTGGCGGGTGAACGCCTCGAGTGCCTCTTCGCCGCTGGCCGTCTCCTCGACGTCCCAGCCCTCCTCTTCGAGGGCTAGGCGGACAGCAGTTCGAATGCGTTCGTCGTCTTCGACGGTCAGGATTCGGGTGCTCACCCCACGATGCTGCCCCATGGGAGCACTGCTTGTCGCCTCATCGTGTATCTCGGCGTCTCGCTTCTCCATAGCGCTACCGGCCATGGCTCCAATAGAGCCATCGGAGGAATCCTGCTGGGTAGCTGGATTAGACACGGTCGGCGCCGGCAGATCGGAGCAGATCCAGTAGCGGTCCGTGGATGGCAAGGGGGGCGGCCACGGTCATTTCTCCGGTTGTGGGACGTCCTTCGAGGTCGGTTACCCGACCCCCGGCTTCGGTCACCAGCACTGCACCCGCCGCGCAGTCCCACGGGTTCAGGCCCCGCTCGAAGTAGGCGTCGACCCGTCCGCACGAGACCGAAGCCAGGTCCAGTGCAGCGCCGCCCATCCGTCGGATGTCTCGCACCCGGGGGAGCACCTCGACGAGCACCTGGGCCTGGCGACGCCGGCGCTCGGCGTCGTAGGAGAAGCCGGTGGCCACCAGTGCCCGCGGTAGTTCGTCCACGTTGCTCACCTGCACCGACTCGCCGTTGCGGGTCGTGCCGTGGCCGACCGCAGCGCAGAACTCGTCGCCGAGTAGAGGATCCACGATTACTCCGGCGACTGGGTTTTCGTCCACTTCCACGCCGATGGAGATGGAGAAGCCTGGATGGCCGTACACGAAGTCCGTGGTTCCGTCGATGGGGTCGATCACCCAACGCACCCCGGAAGTTCCGGTCACGCCAGTTCCTTCCTCGCCGAGGATCGAGTCATCGGGCCGGTCGTCGAGGATACGGCTGACGATCTGCGCCTCGGACCAGCGATCAACCTCGGTCACCAGGTCGGTGGATGTTGACTTGGTGGCTGACACATCCACCTGTCCGGCCTGCTGTCCAATTGCGGGGGCGACCGCCCGCGCTATCGCTAGGGCAAGGTCGCGGAGCGTGTCGGGATCGGCCACGGTGGGGCGGATCAGTCCACCGGGTGGCGGTCTCGGGCGGTTCGTTGGCGTTCGGTGGTCTCCCACTCAGCCATGGCCCGCAAGGCGAGCACGGCCACCACGGCGACACCAGCCGCCGCCAGGACCGCGCCGACGAGTCCCATTGACCCGGCCAGCATGGGGCAACCCTCGGCGCATTGCAGGTCGGTCACCGAGTGGCCCACGAGGCCTCCACAGGTCCCGGCTGCCAGAATGGCCAGCAGGGCCAACGCCCGGGCCAACGTGGACGGTTCGGCGGAGGCGTCGTCGACTGGTCGTGGTTCGTTCACGGCCCGAACGCTACCGGCCCCCTTCGGGCGGCTGTCAGACTGCGACGATGGCCGAACACGAGGACCCCCGGAAGATGTGGTCGACGGCTGGGGACCCTCATCGTGGAGATAGGAAACTGCAGGCCCGGGAGTGGGTCGTCGTCGGTGGCCTCCTGGTGATCGCTTCCGAAAGGCGCAAGGGGCCTGAGGAGATTCTGTTGGTGGCCAACCGACGTCGTGGTGGTGCCGTCGAATGGACGCCTCCCGGCGGGGTGGTCGATCCGGGTGAGGTGCCGCTGGACGCACTGACCCGTGAGGTGGCCGAGGAGACAGGGCTCAAGGTCGCTGGATGGACTGGGCCCTGCTACCGCGTGAGGGTGGACTTCCCTGACCGCGAGATGACGCTGGACGTAGTGGTCCACCGGGCCGTTTCGTGGTCCGGGGCGATGTCATTCGACGACCCGGATGGGATCGTGGAGGACGCCCGATTTGTTGATGTGGGCGAGGTAGATGCCCTGATGGCTACGGCGCCGGTATGGGTGAGTGAACCCTTAGCCGCTTGGCTGGGCGATCCGGTTCGCGACCGATGCGGCGAGCACGGTTTCACCGCCTGGGGTCTCCGGGCTGAGGACCTTGTCGTAGAGCGCGTGGTCGACCAGTAGGGAACGTGAGCACCGAAACCCCGATCCTGCACGTTGACATGGACGCCTTCTTCGCGTCCGTTGAGGTGGTGCGTCGTCCCGAGCTTCGAGGTCGGCCGGTGGTGGTCGGTGGCGAGGGAGATCGTGGCGTCGTGGCGGCCGCGTCGTATGAGGCTCGGGCTTTCGGGGTCCGCTCGGCCATGCCGTCGACCCGGGCTCGACGGCTGTGCCCCGACATCGTCTTCCTCCGGGGTGATCACCGACTTTATGGAGAGGTAAGCGGTCGGATCATGGAGGTCTTCCGCCGCTACACGCCGCTGGTCGAGCCGCTCTCTCTGGATGAAGCGTTCCTAGACGTGTCGGGCGCCAGTCGGCTCCACGGGTCTCCGGAGAAGGTAGCGGCAGCCATCAGGAACGACCTCTCGGAGAGTGAGTCGTTGACCTGCAGTGTCGGTGTAGCCCCGAACAAGTTTCTGGCCAAGTTGGCCAGCGGGCAGGCCAAGCCGAAGGCCGGTCTCGCTGGCCCCGTGTTCGGAACCGGCATTGCGGTGGTGGCGGCCGACGGGGTGGAGGCGTTTCTAGATCCACTTCCCGTTCAGGCCGTGTGGGGGGTCGGTCCGCGTACCTTCGAGCGTCTGGAACGGTTTGGGGTTCGAACGGTGGCAGACCTCCGGGGCGTACCGGCCGACACGCTGGTCTCAGCGCTGGGCCGGACGGTGGGCAGCCAACTCTGGCGTCTCGCCCGTGGAATCGATGATCGTACGGTGGAACCCGAGCAGGTCACCAAGTCGATCGGGCACGAGGAGACATTTGCCAGGGACCTAGCCGACCCGCTGGAGATTCGCCGCCACCTCGTTCGTATGGTGGACGCGGTGGCCCGTCGGGCCCGCTCCACAGGGGTGGCCGGACGCACGGTGTCGGTGAAACTGCGCTACCCGGACTTCACCACGATGGGCCGTAGCCACACGCTTGCCGACCCGACCGACCTGGCCGTGGAGATCCTCGAGGTGGCCACCGGACTGGTGGATTCAGTGGACACCACCCCGGGGATCCGTCTTCTCGGGGTTTCGCTTGGCAATCTCCAGGACGGTTCGGTCCGTCAACTCCGCTTCAATGACATCGAGGTCGCGGAGGGACGGGCGCCCGGTTGGCGGGCCGCCGAGGGAGCTGTGGATGAGATCCGGGAGCGCTTCGGGAACAGTGCCATTGGACCGGCGGTAGCTGACGAACTGGGACCTAAGGAGATCGGTGACAGCCAGTGGGGGCCCGACGTCTGACCCGTCGGTTCCCCGTTTTCGATGAGCGGGCGCGTTGCCGCTCGCGCGCCGCTGTGCGATGCTTGAGGGGTGCCACTTTCCGAGGAAGAGGAACGCATCCTCAGCGAGATGGAGGAACGTCTCATTGAGACGGATCCCCGTCTGGTCCGCGAGGTGAGCGAGACGACGGTCTATACCCAGCCGTTGCGGTCCATGAAGTGGGCGGTTGGTGGATTCGTAGCTGGGGTCACCCTGATGGTGGCGACCCTTTCGACGTCGTACATGCTGGCCTTTGTGGGCTTTTTGGTCATGTTGGGTTCGGCACTTCGTCTCGAACGCGACGCCCGACAGGTCGGCCGTACCGGTCTGCGACAGGTCGCCGATTCCGGACGTACTGCCTCCTTGCGCGATGCGGTAGGCGGAACCCGGGCTCGGGCCCGCGATCGGATGCGTGACCGTTTCCGGCGCGGTGAGGGTGGCCGGATCTGACCAGAGGAGCCGACCGCCGACCCACGGTGCTGGCCATCGACGTGGGTGGGACCAAGTTGGCTGCGGGTCTGGTGGACGGCGATGGTCGGCTGATCGACCAACGCCAGAGCGCAACCGTCGCGTTTGCCGATGTCGACGCTGACCCTGGTCCCGTACCTCTGGACGGTGAACAAACGATCGACGGCACCTTCGAAGCGCTCTGGTCCATAGTCGAACCTTTCGTCGACCGCGCTGATGCAGTCGGCGTGGGATGCGGCGGCCCGATGGCGGGTGGGCCGGGTGACCGACGGATGTCCCCGTTGCACATTCCCCTGTGGGACGACCTTCCGTTGGCGGGCCTGTTGGCCGAGCGGTCCGGGCTGGACGTCGTGGTCGACAATGACGCCAAGGCGTTGGCTCTTGGTGAGGGCTGGTGCGGGGCGGCGGCCGGCCACCGGAACTTCCTGGCGATGGTTGTCTCGACCGGCGTCGGTGGGGGGATCGTGCTCGACGGTCGCCTGGTCGATGGCGCCACCGACAACGCTGGCCATATCGGCCACCTCGTGGTGGACCCCGGCGGCCCGGATTGTGCCTGCGGGTCCCGGGGTTGCCTCGAGGCAGTGGCGTCGGGGACGGCGATTGCTCTGGCCACCGGTGCACCTGCCGCCGAGGCCTCGGACGAGGTTCGTCGTCGGGTTGGGATGATGGTGGGTCGGGGAGTAGCCGACGTGGTGAACCTGCTCGACCTCCCATTGGTAGTGGTAGCCGGTTCGGTGGCTCTCGGCTTCGGCGCCCCCTTTTTTGATGCGGCCGAGGAGGCGCTTCGTGAGAGGTGTGGTCTGTCCTTCACCCGGGGTGCGCGCATCGTGCCGGCCGGACTGGGGGCCGACGGCCCGTTGGTGGGGGCGGCGGCAGTGTGGCACCACCACCGTGGCGACGGTGTGCTTTCCAACGCCCCTCCCTTGGGGGAGGATTGCAACTGATGGGCGTTCGGTGGTTTGCACGGATAGCGGCGGCGGTAGCGGTGCGCCCCGTCTTGTGGGGCGTGGCCCTTCGGCAGGCCCACCGTCTGGCTGATCGGCACTGGTGGCGGCGTCCCCCGTTCCTTCCAGTACCGGCTCGGGCCTATGCGGCCTTTCGGACGACCACGCAGTACGGCGATCCGACGGCGGCGCCGTCGGTTCACGACGTCATCGTGTGGCTGCAATGGGTTCGACGCTTCCCGGGTGACTGAATGACCGGATGGAACGTGCGTTGGCCGGTGGGCTCGGTGGCTGACCGACACGGACCGGTGGGAGAGATCTCTGAGCGGTCGGTACTGCGTCACCGGGTGTCCCACTCAACTGTGGTGCTGGGGAGCGGCCAACGGGCGCCTTCCGGGCTGGTCGATCGAGCAACCGCGAAGGGTTTGGACGTGGTCCGACGCCGGTCAGGCGGGGGAGCGGTCCTGTTGGAACACGACGGACTCCTCTGGGTCGATGTGCTGGTGCCACGGAATGATCCATTGTGGAATGACGACGTGGGACGGTCGTCCATGTGGTTGGGAGCTGCCTGGTCCGAGGCGTTGGCCGTATCGGGCGTGGTGACCGATGTCCATCGAGGCTCGTTCTGTTGCGGGTTGGCCGGCCGGGCCGTGTGCTTCGTGAGCCGGGCCGCCGGTGAGGTGGTGTCCCAAGGTCGCAAGGTGGTGGGGATCAGCCAGCGGCGGGACCGGAGCGGAGCCCGGTTCCAGTGTGCGGTGCTGCTGGGGGCCGATGCCGCAACGCGATCGGTGGCCCCTCTGATCGACTTGCTCGGCCTAGTGCCACGTGCGGAGTTGCTGGCCGAGGTCCAGGCCACCGTTTCCGGTGTGGTGATTCCCGGCGTGGCCGATGTCGACACTACGGGTGTCGTCGCGGCGGATCACCTTTTCGACGCCTTCATGGAGGCCATTTCCTCCACCGGTTGAGCCGAGCTCCCGGTGCAGTTCCTGCAGGTCCAGGGCCCGCGCGCGCCTGTGATGGGAATTACGCGATTTGTGGTGGGGGCTACTTGCATTGAAGGGGTGGAAAAGGGTTAGAGTGGGGCCTTGTGGGGAGTAGTGGGGACCTAGCAGTGAACGGTACCGGTTCCCTCCCCCCCACGGAAATCGACACCACCGGACGAGCAGAGGGGAGGCATCGACATGGTCTTCGTGGGAACCCACGACCACACGCTGGACGACAAGGGCCGACTCGTACTCCCCGCCCGGTTCCGCAGCCACTTTGCCGAATCGGCCTATCTGCTGCCGAACGCCGGATGTATCTCGCTCTGGGAGCCCGAACGCTTCGAGAAGATGATTGGTCGTCTCGGTGAGCAGGTCCGAGCGGGCGAGATTGATCCTCTCTCTCCTAAGCAGGTGGCCCACGCGTCGAGCATCGTCCGGCCCGACGCCCAGGGGCGTATCACCATTCCCGAACGACTGCGTACCTTCGCCTCCCTCGAGCACGACGTCATGGTCTGCGGAGCGGTCGAATCCCTCGAGATCTGGAATGCCGAGACCTGGGCGGCCATGTCTGCCGACCTCGATCAGTCGGTGGCCGACCTATTCCTGCGCGGCGGCGGGATCTGATCACCCCTCACCGGCTCGCCTCGACCTGACTGGAGCAGGCCGGAGACCACACCGAACACGACACACCGAACACAGGAGACGACCAGCACCCACGCGATCTGAAGACCAGGACGACCGACGCCGTTTGGCTCGTCCCTGGACCGTCCCCCGATCGGCAGGATGGGAGGCCCCTACTCCGCCCGCTTGCCATCTAGCCCGACTCGGGGAGACATCCCGACGGGTGCCGCCTGATCGGGGGACGGTCGAGGGACGAGCTTCGGGGCCGAGGCGCCGAGGCGGTCGGACAGGTACGGATGCGGCCCGGACCATGACAGAGCAGTTCGATGAAGAGTTGAGGGTCGAGAGCCCAGGATCGTCGGCCTTTCACCACGTTCCGGTGATGTGTTCCGAGGTCCTTGAAGTGTTGATGGAGGCACCAGCAGGGGTGATCCTGGATGCCACGGTCGGTGGAGGAGGCCACGCCGAAGCCGTCCTCACCGCACGGCCCGACCTGACTGTGCTGGGCCTTGACCGTGACGACGCCGCACTGGCTGCCACCGCTGAACGCCTCGCTCCCTTCGGTGACCGGGTGGTGTTGCACCGTTCGGCCTTCGGTGACCTCTCGACAGCCCTGGATTCCGTCGGCGTGGAACGAATCTCGGGCTTCCTGTTCGACCTTGGCGTGTCCTCTCCGCAACTTGACCAAGCGGACCGGGGGTTCAGCTATCGGGAGGCCGGCCCGCTGGACATGCGAATGGATCGCCGTCAGGAGCTCACGGCTGCAGCGGTCGTCAATGAGTACGACGAGGCGGACCTGGCCCGGGTCCTCCGTTGGTACGCCGATGAACGTCACGCCCGGCGGATCGCCCGGACGGTGGTTGCCGCCCGACCGGTGACCGACACGGCCCAACTCGCCGAACTGGTACGTGAGGCGATTCCGGCCCCAGCCCGGCGCCGCGGTGGCCATCCCGCCAAGCGCACCTTCCAGGCCATCCGCATTGAGGTCAACGGTGAACTAGACCAATTGGCGGGAGCCATCGACGAGGCGATTCGACGCCTGGTGATCAGCGGTCGGGGAGCGGTCCTGTCCTATCACTCGGGCGAGGACCGGATCGTGAAACACCAATTCGACCGGGCGGCCACCGGTGGGTGCTCCTGCCCTCCGCGCCTCCCTTGCGTCTGCGGTGCCCAACCGACGGTCGTCATGGCTCGCCGTGCTGGCTGGACGCCGGGTGACGACGAGGCCACCGTCAATCCCCGTGCTGTTAGCGCCCGACTTCGGTCTGTGGAACGGGTCGAACGTCAGGTGGCGACACCATGACGGCCGTACTTCGCCCGGTCCGGACACCTCGGCCCACTCCGATAGGTCCCGTTGCTGAGGTCCCACCTCCTCAAGGGACGGCCGGGCAGCGGCTCGCGGGACAGCGACTAGCCCGCACGATGGGTGGGACCCGGTTCGGTGTGGTCGGTCTATTAGCAGTTGCCGCCTTCTTCGCAGGTCTGCTGGTGCTGGCCAACTTCCATGTGGTGGTCATCGGCGACCAATTCGAGTTCGATCGCCTGGAGCGTCGGCTGGAGTCCGGACTCGAGCAGGCACAGGTGCTGCGTAACGAAGTGGCGCGTCTTGAGAGTCCGGATCGGATCCTCCGGGTGGCTGAGGGCCGTCTCGGAATGGTGCCGCCGCCTGAACGTCTCCAGTTGGACCTCGTCCTATCGGGTGATCCGAAATCCGGGCTCGCGGCGCCGATCGGCGATCCCTTTGCCTCTGGAGACCGGTGAGTCGTCGGCCGGACCCCACCGTGGCGGAGGGGCGCGGCGCGGCACGCCAGGTTCCCCTTCGTGCCGTTCAAATCGGATTACGCCGTCGTCTGGTATTCGTCGGCGGGCTGCTGCTCGTCGCTGCATCCCTCCTCGTGTGGAGGCTGGCCGTGGTCCAGATCGCCGAGCCGGACCGCTTTTTGACCTATGGCGAGTCCCAGCGGATCCGGTCAGTGGCGCTTACCGCCGCTCGGGGAGCCATCGTGGATCGCAACGGCGTTGATCTGGCACTCTCGCTTCCGTTGCCGTCGTTGGTCGCCAACCCGCAGGCCGTGGAAGATCCGCGCCAGGTAGCGCGTCTACTCGCCTCTGTTTTGGATGAAGACATCGACTTCCTCGAGCGCCGACTTTCCGGTGACGGACAGTTCGCCTATCTCGGACGCCACCTCGATCCGGCGGTGGCCGCAGCGGCCATGGACTTCGACTTACCGGGGGTTCGAATTATGGAGGAGCGGGCCCGTGTCCGCCCCGGTGAACGGTCGGCGTTGGGGGTCCTCGGTCGGACCAACATCGACTCGGTGGGTATCAGCGGTCTCGAGCTGGTCTACGACGGGCTGCTCTCTGGTGTCCCCGGTCGGAAGATTGTGGAACGCGACCTGAGGGGAGCGTCGATCCCGGGGGGTGAGTACAACGTCGAACCCCCCTCGCATGGACGAACCCTGGTGCTCACCATTGATCGTGCACTCCAGTTCGAGGCCGAACGACTCCTATTCGAGGGTGTCGAGCGGACCGGAGGGCAGAGCGGAATTTTGGTGGCCATGGACCCGGCTACCGGTCAGATAATGGCGTCGGCCACCGTCGTCCGTGGCGACGATGGCGAGATCCGGACGTCTGGTGAGCATCGGGCCGCAACGTGGACGTACGAACCCGGTTCCATAGTTAAGCCGCTCACCTTCTCCGCCGTGCTGGATGCGGCGGTCGCTTCGCCGGACACCGTCCGGGAAGTTCCGGGTCGGATTGATGTCCATGACGCCACATTCCGTGATGCGCCACTACACGATCCGGTCGACCTTTCCGTAGCCGACGTGTTACGGCGTTCCTCCAACGTCGGAACGATCATGTGGGCCACTGATCTCGGCCAAGAGGCCCTCCACGCCAAGTTCCGCGAGTTCGGCCTGGGTCGGGTGTCGGCACTCGACTTTCCGGGAGAATCGGGCGGCAGTCTCTTGACGTTGTCGGGTTGGTCCGGAACGTCACTCCCTACCATCGCCATTGGTCAGGGCGTGTCGACCACCCCGATACAGATGCTCACTGCCTACGCCACTCTGGCCAACGCCGGAATTCGACCCGCGCCCACTCTGGTGCTCGGAACGCGGGACGATGAGGGGATGTTCGAGCCACGCCGTGCCGGTCGTACCACCACGGTTATCCCGTCCACGGTGGCCTCCGAGGTGGTGGCGATGCTGGAAGGGGTTGTTGAGTCGGGCACCGGCACCCGTGCCGCTGTACCCGGCTACCGGGTGGCCGGCAAGACCGGGACCGCCTGGAAGACCCGTCCGGAAGGCGGCTACGGGTCTGAGGGCGACCGTGATTACGTGGCCAGCTTCGCGGGGTTCTTACCGGCTGACAATCCCCGACTAGTGGTTCTTGTGGTGGTCGACGAGCCGTCATTGGCCCACTACTCCGGAGGGAGGGCCGCTGCGCCGATCTTCTCGGAGTTCGCCCAATTCGCGGTCCGTCGCCTACGGATCCCTTCGGAATCTGAACGTGCGGGTCTCGAACAGGCCGGTCGAGTACGGGCCGTAACGCCTGCACACCAGCGGTTGCTCGACGAAGCTGCGTTTGAGACGGCCGCTACTTCGACCGGAGGCTGACGTGCGGCTCGCCGCGTTGCTTACTACAGCCGGTCTGAAACCATGTGGCTCGACCGGTGATCCCGATGTGCTCCGCGTAGTTCATGACTCACGGGAGGTCACCGATGGTGACCTGTTCTGCTGTATCCCCGGTGGCACCCATGACGGACACGGCTTCGTCGCCGAAGCGGTGTCCGCCGGTGCTGTTGCGGTCCTGGCTGAGCGGTCAATCGGGGACGCAACGGTACCGACGGTGATCGTGCCTTCGGTGCGCGCCGTCATCGGACCGGTGGCTGCGGCGCTCCACGGTTGGCCGTCAAGGGCCCTTGACCTTGTGGGAGTGACCGGCACCAACGGCAAGACGAGCGTCGTCCACCTACTCCGGTTCATCCTCGAGACCTCGGGCCGCCGCGCAGGGTCATGGGGCACCTTGTCCGGCGAGCGGACCACGCCGGAGGCGACGAACCTTCAGGCCACCATCGCCGGTTGGGTCGATGACGGTGTCGAGGCGGCCGCGATTGAGGTCTCCTCCCATGCTCTGGCCCAGCACCGGGTGGATGGGACCACGTTTGCCGCAGTGGGGTTCACGACCCTCGGACGTGACCACCTGGACTTCCATGGTTCCCCGGCCGTCTACGAGGCGGCCAAGGCCCGGCTGTTCGAGGAAGGCTTCTCAAACCACGCGGTCGTGAACGTGGGCGATGCCGCTGGTACACGCATGGCATCGGTGGCCGAAGCGGCGGGTCTGTTAGTCGTACGGGTCGATCCAGTAGGAACCGATGCCGATCTGAGGCCCGACGGATGCACGTTGACCTGGAGGGGGCGGACCGTGCGGGTAGCCACCGGTGGCCGGTTCACCGTTACTAACGCGCTGGTGGCTGCTGAGTTGGCCATGGTTCTGGGATGCGAGGAGGACGAGGTGGTTGCCGGCCTCGCAGCTGCCCCTCCCGTACCCGGACGCTTCGAGCCGGTCCTGTTGGCCGACGGTCCGACCGTGATCGTCGACTACGCCCACACGCCCGATGCCCTCTCGGCGGTACTGGGTGCCGCCCGGGAGGTTCTGGACGGTCAGGTCAAAGCGCGTGCGTCAGCACCTGGGCGGTTGCTGGTGGTGTTCGGATGCGGTGGTGATCGTGATGTCGGGAAGCGGCCGCTCATGGGTCAGATGGCCGAAGAAGCCGCCGATGTCGTGGTCGTCACGTCGGACAATCCGAGGGGTGAACCACCTGAGGGGGTAATAGCGGACATCCTTGCGGGAATGGAACGACCCGATCCGCTCGTGGAGCCCGACCGTCGTCGTGCCATCGCCGTCGCTCTGGCTGCAGCGTCGGCCGCCGATCTGATCGTGGTGGCGGGCCGGGGTCACGAAACCATCCAGGAGATGGCGGGTCTTCAACTCCCATTCGACGACCGCGCGGTGGTCGTCGAGGAGTGGTCACGGATAATGGACAGTGGGTCCGGTCCGGGGGTAGAGCGGTGATCCGGATCCTGTTGGCAGCCGGCATTGCCATGGTGGTATCTCTCATCGGTACCCGCGTGCTGATCCTTTGGTTAACCCGTCTGCGGCTCGGCCAGCCCATCCGAGACGACGGTCCGGAGGGTCACGTCACCAAGGCCGGTACGCCGACCATGGGAGGACTGGCCATCATCGGCGGGGCGTTTCTGGGCTATGTCCTGAGCGACCTTTACCGAGGCATCTATACCCGCACTGGAATCTTCGTGATGCTGGCCATCATCAGTGGGGGAGTGGTCGGGCTGATGGACGACTGGATCAAGGTAGTGCGTGAGCGCAACCTCGGTCTCAACAAGCGGGCCAAGATGCTCGGGCTCTTTGCAGTGGCTCTTACCTTCGCTGTACTGATGCTGGAACACGCACCGACCCACACCACGCTGTCTGTCACCCGTTTCGACCAGCCGGGTATTGAACTGGGTTCGATTCTCTGGTCGATCTGGGCCGTGCTCCTCATCATCGGTTCGGCCAATGCCGTCAATCTGACCGACGGCCTAGACGGCCTGGCGGCCGGGGCGGGCACCTTCTGTTTCGGTGCCTACACCGTCATCGCCTTCTGGCAGTTTCGGTATCCCGAGACCTACGAGATCGCCCATGCCCTGGACTTGGCGGTGGTAGCAGCGGCCATGGCCGGCGGTTGCTTGGGCTTCCTGTGGTGGAACGCCGCTCCGGCCCGGATCTTCATGGGCGATACGGGGTCCCTGGCCATTGGTACGGGCCTGGCCACCCTCGCTCTGGCCACCGGGACGCACCTACTGTTGCCCATCGTGGCCGGGTTGTTCGTGGCCGAAACGGTGTCGGTGATCGTGCAGATCGCGAGCTTCCGCCTGTTCGGTGGTCGCCGGGTTTTCCGGATGGCGCCCTTTCACCATCACTTCGAGCTGAGCGGATGGCCCGAGACCACGGTGATCATCCGGTTCTGGATCATGTCAGGACTCTGCACGGCTGCAGGTCTGGGGATTTTCTATGCCGATTCATTGTCGGCCGGGGTGGCCGACGGGCTCGGCGGATGAGCGACGCAACCACTCTGGTCCTCGGACTGGGAGTAGCCGGTCGGGCTGTGCTGGATGCCCTGGTCCGCCGGGAGTTCTATGTGGTGGCCGTAGATGATGCGCCTGGTGGTGCGGCCCGCCAGTGCGCGGATCGCCTTGGTGTGTCGCTGGTGGAGGCGCCGGCGGCCGACGAGTGGCCACGATTGCTGGATGGAATCAGTGAGGTAGTCATGGGTCCCGGGGTTCCCGATTCCCACCCCTGCCATGCCGCGGCCCGGGCGGCCAGGGTCCCGGTGATCGATGAGTCTGATCTGGCAGCCCGCTGGGACGACCGTCCCCGTTGCGCTGTTACCGGTACCAACGGGAAGACCACGGTGGTGACTCTGGTGGCGGAGATGTTGGAACGTTCCGGCATTCGGACCTTGACGGCCGGGAACACCGATACGCCGCTTGTGGCGGCCATCGATGACGGAGAGGTGTCGACCTTCGTGGTCGAAGCCTCTTCGTTCCGTCTTAGTCACGCCAATATGTTCAAGGCGTCGCCCGCCGGGTGGCTGAACTTCGCGCCGGACCATCTTGACGTACACGCGGACGCTTCCGCCTATGAGGCAGCTAAGGCCCGGATCTTCGAAGGGGTAGCCCGGCCAGCGGATGCGGTGGCCAATGCTTCCGATCCCGTGGTCATGGCCCACGCTCCCGAGGGGGCGTTGTTGTTCGGGGGTGTTGAGACGCCCTGCCGAGTCGACGGTGAGGGATCGTCCGCTCTTCTGATCGTGAACGACGAGCCCCTCATCGAGGTGGCCGCGCTGATGCGTTCGCTGCCCCATGACCTAGACAATGCTCAGGCGGCCGCTGCTCTGGCCATCCGCGCCGGAGCTTCCCGGACGGCCTGCGCCGAGACTCTGCTCGGGTTCGCCGGATTGGCACACCGGATGGCTCTGGTGGCCGAGATTGAGGGCGTCCGGTTCGTGGATGACAGTAAGGCCACCACGCCGCACGCCACGCTGACCGCCATGGCCGGACTGCCGGGATCGGTCCTGATCGCCGGTGGGCGTAACAAGGGTGTGGACCTCGCTGTGCTGGGCAGGTCCCGACCCCGGGCCGTGGTGGCCATTGGTGAGGCGGCCGACGAGATCGTCGAGGCGTTCACCGGCCGCTGTCCCGTCCACGAGGCCACTTCGATGGACGAGGCGGTGGCCCTGGCCCACGGGGCAGCCGACGGTTCCGGAACGGTGCTGCTCTCCCCGGGTTGTTCGTCGTTCGACTGGTACGGATCGTATGTGGAACGTGGCCTTGATTTCGGACGGATCGTGCGTTCCTTGGATGGGGCCGGGGCGTGAACGTCGTGACTACCGATGAACGTCGGTCTCGAGAGTTAGGCGCGTCGACGTATCGGTCACGCCGTCCAGCACGCTTCGTGGTGCTGGCCTTCATGGCCATGCTGATGGTCCTGCTGGGCATCGTGATGGTCCTCTCGGCGGCATCGGTTCAGGACCTCCGAATCCACGGCAATGCCTGGTACCACCAGCGCCGCCAGCTCATCTGGGTTGTGCTGGGTCTGGCTGGACTGGTGACCACCTCGAGGCTCGACTACCGGCGACTGAAGCCGATGGCTGTCTGGCTCCTGGTCGGCTCGGTGGTACTGCTGCTGACCGTCTTCATCCCGGGTATTGGTATTCGGGCCAACGGTTCGTCCCGGTGGATCGGCGTCGGTGCCGCTACCTTCCAGCCATCAGAGTTGGCCAAACTGGCCGTCATTCTCTACGGGTCGGTCCTCCTCTCGAGTCGACCGGTAAATGACCTTCGGGGCACAATTCTGCCGCTTGCCGCCGTGCTGGGCGGAGTGGGTGCGCTCGTCTACGCCGAACCTGACCTGGGAACCACGATGATCCTGGGGGCCATCGCCGCCTCGCTGCTCTTCTTCGCCGGACTGCGACTGGCCATTGTGGGGGCAACCGCAGCGTTGGGCGTCAGCATGCTGGGGGCCATGACGATGACCGCCGGCTACCGACGCGAGCGTCTGCTGTCTATGTTCGACCCGTGGAGCGACCCGCTCAACACCGGTTGGCAGTCCATCCAGGCCGGGGTTGCCATGTCAAACGGCGGGCTTTGGGGCATGGGCCTGGGGGCCAGTCGGGCCAAGTGGGGTTTCCTGCCGTTTGCTGAGACGGACTTTATTTTCGCCATCGTGGCAGAGGAGCTCGGCTTCGTGGCGGCCCTCGGCGTGATCCTCGTCTACCTGGTGATCGGACTAGTCGGCCTGAACACAGCGCTTCATGCTCCCGATCGTCTAGGCCAACTACTGGCGGCCGGCATCACGACCTGGATCATGATCCAAGCCTATGTGAACATCGGTGCAGTCTTGGGTGTGCTTCCCATCACCGGGGTGCCTCTGCCGTTCGTCTCCTACGGCGGGAGTTCGATGGTTCTCACCCTGACCGCGTACGGCGTCCTGTTGAACGTGGCCCGGCAGACGCCATGAGCGGGTCGGAGGCTCGAAGGATCCTGATCGCCGGGGGTGGTACGGCCGGGCATGTGTTACCAGGGCTGGCCATTGCCGAGGCGCTGGTGGACCGGGGCGTCGTGGCGGACCGCTCGGGGGTGCACCTGGTCGGTAGTCGACGGGGTATCGAGGTCGACCTGGTGCCTCCGACAGGCTTCGGCCTGACCGTTCTTCCGGGGCGGGGCATCCAACGGACGCTGACGCCGGCCAACCTGTTAGCGGTCTCCGGCCTGGCACTGGCCTTCCTGCAGGCATTGGTGCTATTGGTCCGTAGCCGACCGGCCGTGGTGTTGTCCCTTGGTGGTTACGCCAGCGTGCCGTGTTCCCTTGCTGCCATCATCCTGCGTGTTCCGCTGCTGGTGGCCGAACAGAACGCCGTGCCGGGTGCGGCTAACCGACTGGCCGGCCGCTTCGCCCGGGCCTGCGCGGTTTCGTTTCCGGGCACGGACCTTCCCCGCTCAACGGTGACCGGGAACCCTGTCCGTGGTGCCGTCAAGACAGTGGCGTACGGTCGACGGAGTCCCGGCGAAGGGGCGTCCGATCGCCGGTCCGCTCGCAAGGCCCTGGGTGTCGACGGCCGGCCGTTCGTGTTGGTCTTTGGTGGATCTCTTGGCGCACGGCGCATCAACCGTGCGGCGGCGGGTGCGGTGGAAGACTGGACGGGTGGTCCGGTGGTTATCGAGCACGTGGTGGGCGCCCGAGGCTGGAACGACCCTCGGGAACGGGCCGGTTCGCCAGGACCGGAGGTCGAGTATCGCCCGGTGGAATACGAGGCCGACATGCCGACCGTGTTGAGCGCCGTGGACCTGGTGGTGTGCCGGGCCGGGGCGACAAGCGTCGCCGAGTTGTCAGCCATTGGCGTGCCGTCGATTCTGATACCGCTGCCCGGCGCTCCCGGTGACCACCAGACGGCTAACGCCGAACACCTCGAGCGGTGTGGCGGGGCGCGACTGGTGCCTGACGGAGAGTTGGATGGAGACCGGTTGAAAGCGGAACTGTCTGTGCTGCTGGCCAGTCCGACCTCATTGGAGGCCATGGCGGACGGCGCTCGATCGGTCGGGGTTCCCGATGCTGCCGATCGTGTCGTAGAGATGGTCGCGGATCTATTGGATGGTCGACTCGTCTCGGGGGACTCGTCATCATGAGCGGTGATGGTCTCCTGGATCTTGCGTCGATCGTGCATGTCCACGTGATCGGCATCGGCGGTGCCGGCATGAGTGCGATTGCCGAGGTGCTCGCCACCATGGGACACCGGGTTTCGGGATCAGATCTGAAGGCCACCACCGGTTTGGATCGTCTCCGGGCACAGGGCATCGAGGTTCATATCGGACACGACGCGGCCCATGTCGGGGAGGCCGACGTCGTAACCCGGTCGACAGCGGTGCCTGACGACAATCCGGAATGTCGGGAGGCCGTCCATCGGGGAGTTCCGTTACTGAGTCGGGCCGAGGTTCTAGGCGCCATCTCCCGTCTCCGTATGACGGTGGCGGTGGCGGGTACCCACGGCAAGACCACTACGTCATCGATGCTGGCTCTGGCCCTCCGTGGGGCGGGACTCCGACCGTCGTTCGTCATCGGCGGCGACGTGAACGAGATTGGAACTGGGGCGGCGTGGGACAGTCGGGACCTGTTCGTGGTGGAGGCGGACGAGAGCGACGGCTCTTTTCTCCGACTGGAACCAGAGTTGGCTGTGGTGACCAACCTGGAACCGGATCACATTGAGCATCATGGCGGGTTCGAGGCGCTGCGATCGTCATTCGATGAGTTCGTCAGGGGTGTGGACGGTCCGGTGGTGATCGGCATCGATGATTCCGAGGGAGCGGCATTGGCCGAACGCTCCCGACGGAATGGTCTCGATGTTTGCACGGTGGGAACGTCGGACGATGCCGACTGGATGATCACCGAACTCCAGGAGTCATGGGACGGCGTGGGGTTCGTCCTGCGGGGACCCGGGGCCGCCGTGTCGGTGGCGCTTCCTGTTCCCGGCCTACATAACGCGCGAAATGCTGCATCGGCGATCGTCCTGGCCTTGCTTGTCGGGGCCGATCCGCTGGCCGTGGCCGACGCACTCGGGCGTTTCGGCGGCGTGGCCCGAAGATTTGAACATCGGGGGCGGGCCGGTGGGGTGACCTTGGTGGACGATTACGCCCACCTCCCCACCGAGGTCTCAGCCACCATTCGGGCGGCCCGCACCGGCAACTTCGGTCGTCTGGTGGCTGTCTTCCAACCCCACCGATTTAGTCGGACCGAAGCGCTCTGGTCGTCCTTCGGGCCGTCCTTCGAGGGGGTGGATCTGCTCTTCGTGACCGACGTGTACCCCTCCGGGGAGGCGCCCCGCCCGGGGATCACCGGCCAACTGGTGGTGGACGCCGTCCGTAGAGACCTGCCAGATCTAGACGTCCGATATGCGCCTCGTCGCGACGACCTAGTGGACGCACTGGTAGCCCAACTCCGGGATGGGGATCTCTGCCTGACCATGGGGGCGGGTGACCTGACCTCGGTTCCCACCGACCTGAGGGAGCGGCTGGTGCACCATGGGGCAGCAGATGCCTGAACAGGTTCCCGGAGCGGCCTCCGAGGTACAGGACTTTGGCGCATTGGACGAAGCGTTGTTATCGGCGGGCCTGCTGGAAGGTGTCCGGGTCGGTCATCCCATAGGGGCATTGACGACTTATCGGGTGGGCGGGGCCGCCGCCCGGTTCGTCCGGCCTGCTGATGTCGCCGAACTAGAACGGGTGGCCGGAGCCGTCGCCAAGGCGGGCCTCGCTTCTGGTAGAGAATCTGGCATTGGGGTGATCCCAGTGTTGGTGTTGGGTCGAGGATCGAACCTGCTCGTCTCCGACGACGGATTCGCCGGACTGGCCGTTCAACTGGGGCCCGGTTTCGATGAGGTGGTGGTCGACTTGGAGACGGGTGGCGGGACGGTCCGTGCTGGTGGGGGAGCCAGCCTTCCGGTGGTTGCCAGGCGCACGGTAGCCGAGGGGTTGGCCGGCATGGAGTGGGCGGTCGGGGTGCCCGGATCAATCGGGGGTGCCGTTCGAATGAATGCTGGTGGCCATGGATCCGACATGTCCATGGTCCTCGTCTGCGCTTCCACGGTGGATCTGACCACCGGCCTACGTAGAACCCGGGCGGTGGACGAGTTGTCACTGGGCTATCGGAGCTCGTCGGTGGCCGGGAACGAGGTCGTAGTGTCCGTTGAGCTTGGACTCCCTCTCGGCGACCGGGCGGCGGGCGAGGCCCGTCTGGCCGAGATCGTGCGGTGGAGGCGGGCCAATCAGCCCGGTGGACAGAATGCCGGGTCGGTGTTCACCAACCCGTCCGACGATTCAGCCGGCCGGCTGATCGATGCGGCCGGCGGTCGGGGGCTTCGAATTGGGACGGCCGAGGTGTCCAAGAGGCATGCGAACTTCATCCAGGTCGACGAGGGCGGATCGGCTGACGACGTGGTCCGTCTCATGGCCGAGGTGGTTCGACTGGTGAGCGAGGTCCACGGAGTCACTCTCGAGTTTGAGACCGTGCTCGTCGGCTTCTGATGGAGACCAGTCAGGACACTGGTCAGGACGCTGGTGAGGACACTGGTCAGGACACTGGCTCAACCGTTTCGCCTACTCCTCGTCGTAGAGGCCTCGTCGTGGCCTGGGTGGCACTCTCGCTGATTGTCACGGCGGTGGGTTTGTTCGCCGCCACACGCACTGAACTGCTCGATGTCGATGAGATTCGGATCGTGGGGACCTCATCGAATCTGAAGGAATCCTCCGTGCTGGAGGCTCTCTCGATCTCCGTTGGTTCGCCGATGACCGGTATAGACCTCGACGAGATGGCCCTTCGTGTGGCGGCCCTTCCGAGAGTGGCCGGTGTCGAGGTGGAACGGGACTGGCCTGGTGCGGTGGTGGTGTGGATCGTCGAACGTCGGGCGGTGGTTAACGCAGTGGCGTCCGACGGTCGACTGGCAGCACTGGATGCCGACGGTACGGTGCTCGAGCACCTTGACACTGCCGATCCGTCGCTGCCGACCATCAGGGTCGACGGTGTGGGACGTCCCGGGGTCCGCCTGCCGGGTCTGGGATCGCTGCTGGATGCAGCGGATGCTGTCACAGAGGATCTGGCTGCATGGATTGTCGCCCTCGTCCCGACCGGAGACGGCGTGCGGGCCGAGTTAGTGGGCGGAGTCGAAGCCGACCTGGGCCTGGGCGACGACTACCGCGATGAGATGAGGGCATTGGCCACCGTGCTGCATCGGGTAGAGCTGTCGTGCATCGTTCGCATCGACGTCTCCGTCCACGACATCCCCGTCGTTCGCCGAGACGATATGCACTGTTCTTGAACGGCCGTCTGAAATCGGGTTTCGGAGCCTGAGGCCTGATGGGTTGACGTTCTTTGACCACGCGCCGTAGTCTCTTGACCACGGATCGGGTTCAAAGTGTTTCAACCTTCGACTTCTACTTGAAGGTTAGGCATGGGTGTCGATGGCATCTGGACGATCCCCGGACCGATCGTGAGCCGACCACCATGGACGGCACGGGAACCAACGAGAACGAGAAGAGGAAAAACCGATGGTGGGAAGCCCCCAGAACTACCTGGCAGTGATCAAGGTGGTGGGCGTCGGCGGTGCCGGCGTGAACGCCGTCAACCGGATGATCGATGCCGGCCTGAAGGGTGTCGAGTTCATAGCCGTGAACACCGACGCCCAGGCACTCCTCATGAGCGACGCCGACGTCAAATTGGACATCGGTCGAGAGCTCACCCGCGGACTGGGCGCTGGGAGCGATCCCGAGATCGGCCGCCAGGCAGCCGAGGATCACCGGGCCGAGATCGAGGAGGCGCTCGAAGGTTCTGACATGGTGTTCATTACCGCAGGCGAGGGTGGTGGCACCGGTACCGGTGGTGCCCCGATCATCGCTGAGGCGGCACGCGCCGCCGGGGCTTTGACTATCGGCGTGGTCACCCGACCGTTCAGCTTCGAGGGTCGTCGTCGATCGGTTCAGGCCGAGCAGGGCATCGTGCAGCTCAAGGAGAAGGTCGACACCCAGATTGTCATCCCGAACGACCGCCTGCTGGATGTCTCTGACGAGAAGACCGCTCTTCTCAACGCCTTTGATACTGCTGACGAGGTGCTCCTCCAAGGAGTGCAGGGCATCACGACCCTGATCACCACGCCGGGCCTCATCAACACTGACTTCGCCGACGTGCGAACCATCATGGCTGGGGCCGGGTCGGCCCTCATGGGCGTGGGGCAGGCCACCGGCGACGGGCGGGCCCTCAACGCGGCCCGTAAGGCCATCTCTAGCCCCATGCTCGAGGCTTCCATAGAGGGAGCCCGCGGCATTCTCCTGAACATCTCTGGCCCGCGTGATCTGGGCCTGTTCGAGGTCAACGAGGCGGCCGAGGTGGTCCACGGCGTAGCCCACCCCGAGGCCAACATCATCTTCGGAACCGTGGTCGATGATGAGATGGGTGACGATGTCCGGGTCACGGTCATCGCTGCGGGCTTTGACCGATGGGATGGTGATCGTCCCCACGCCGAGTCGGCCGCACCGTTGGCTGGCGGCGACGCCATCGTCGACGTGTTCGCCGATCGCGGCGACGACCTCGACGTTCCGAGCTTTCTCAGGTAGGGGCCGATGGCCAGGGAACTGATCCGACGGAGTCTCCCGTCGGGTCGGACCGCCCGGGTCGTCATGTCCGAGATCACCGATGGTGACGCCGCTGCCGGCGACGTCACCATCGGCGGTCCGGGTGACGCCTTTACCGAAGCGAAAGGGTGGACACGACCCTGGACGTTGCTGGACCAGGTGCACGGTGACGGCGTGGTCGTGGTGGATGCTGCCGGCGCCTACTCCGGGACCCGGGCCGACGCGGCGGTCACCGCGGTGGTCGACGCGGCGCTGGCCATCCGGGTCGCCGACTGCGCGCCGGTGGCCCTGCTGGGTGGCCGTTGCGTGGGCGTGGCCCATGTCGGTTGGCGAGGCCTCAGGGCTGGGATCGTCGAGCGAACCGTCGAGGCCATGAAGGGGCTGGACGACATCACGCCGGTCGCGGCGGTGGTCGGGCCGCATATAGGGGCCTGCTGCTACGAGTTCGGCGACGCTGATTTGGATGACCTTGCGATCCTGTTTGGATCGTCGATCCGCTCCACGACGACGGCCGGTCGGCCGGCTCTGGACCTCTCGGCGGCCCTGTCGGGGATACTGGTTGGGGCCGGCATCCCTGTGACCCACGACGGGGCCTGCACCTCGTGCGATGACCGGTACTGGTCGCACCGGGCCACGGCAACCGCCCGTCGTCAGGCCATGGTGGCCTGGACCGAGGAGGGCTGAACGTTGGAACACGGCACCGACCGGTTTTCATCGCCAGATGAACTGGCCTCGCGCCTCGGTCTCCTCGAAGACCGCCTCCGGGAACTCAGCGGAGGCCGAACCTCGTTGCTCCCGGTGACCAAGGCCTTCGGGGCCGACGCAGTGCGTGCGGTCTTGGCCACCGGCCGGACCGAGGTCGGCGAGAACTACGCCCAGGAACTGCTGGGTAAGCACCTAGAGCTCGAGGCCCAAAGGGAAGCTGAGGTCGAGGGGACCGTGCCGTCGGCCCGATGGCACATGATCGGCGGGGTCCAGCGAAACAAGGTTCGTCGCCTGGCCGGGATTGTCTCTCTCTGGCAGACCGTCGACCGCGTCGACTTGGTCGACGAGTTGGCTCGTCGGACGCCCGGTGCCCGGATCCTCGTGCAAGTTGATCCAGCCGACACGCCGGGCAAGGGAGGCTGCCCACCGTCCGACGTCGAGGGTCTGGTGTCGAGGGCGGTCGACGGTGGGTTGGAGGTAGCGGGCCTAATGACCGTCGGGGTGATCGGAGATGTCGAGGCCACTGGAACGGCCTTCCGAGTGGTGGCACGGCTTGCCGACAATCTTGGTCTGGTTGAGCGATCCATGGGAATGTCGGATGACCTGGAATCGGCCATCGAACACGGTTCGACAATGGTCCGCATCGGCCGTGCGCTGTTCGGCGATCGGCCCGGCTGATTCTGCTCACCAGTTGGCTAGCTACTCGGGTGGCGAGCTGGTCTGGGGGCCGGGGTGCCGGGAGCGGACCGGGTGTGCCGATACCATCGGTGTTCGATGAAGAAGTTGATGCTGTGGCTGGGACTCGGCCCCGATGAGGCCTACGAGGACCTGAGCGACGAGCCGATCCTACGTGGGCCATTGTCATCCATTGAGTTCGCCGAGGCTCGGGTGGCCGCCGAGACCGGCGGCAAGGTCAGCCCACTACACACCCGCACCCAGACATCCAATACCGTGCGGACCCTCCCGGCCGAATCGACGGGCACCGTGCGATCCCTCCAGCCGGCGACCACGGCCAAGCCGTGCACCGTGACTCCAACCTCGTTTAACGACGTCCAGGAGATGGCGGACCGCTTCAAGGCAAAGCAGCCGGTGATCGTCAACCTCCAAGGCCAGGATGCCGAGTTGTCGAGGCGGATCATCGACTTCGCCAGCGGTGTCTGTTACGGCGGCGGGGGGCAGATGGAACGCATCACCCACCAGGTGTACCTGCTCACCCCGTCCGATGTGGAGGTGTCCGACGAGGACCGCCGCCATCTCGGAGATTGACGGCCTCCATGCTCTGCACGCTTCTCCAGCTCTACCTGCTCGTGCTGGTGGTCCGCGTTCTAATGAGTTGGTTTCCCGTCTCCCGGGACGGCCCGATGGCCACCGTGGTCGGCGTGCTCTACACCGTCACTGATCCGGTGCTGCTACCACTCCGGCGGATCCTGCCGGCGGTCCGCATGGGCCATATGGCGCTTGACCTGTCACCCATTGTGGCCTTCTTTGGCCTCTCGATCCTGATGGGCCTGCTGGGCTGCTGACCTGCCCCGAGCGAGCAGAGGCACGGCGGTAACATTCAGTGATGGATTCCCGCGGCAATTCTCGTGGCATGGGCGTAGATCGGGCAGCTGGTCTCGTGCACGAACTGGATGACGCCCAGTTCTCGACGAAGATGCGCGGCTACGACCCATCGGAGGTCGATGCCCTTCTGGATCGGGCTCGGCGCGCCATTGAGGAGTTGCACCTGACGGAGCGACGGGCCGAGGAGCGGGCCACGCTGGCTGAGCGTCAGTTGGAGGAGGAGCTTGATGCGGCACGGACTGCACGTGCTACGGCCGAGGCCGAGGTCGCCACGGCGACCGCCGAAGCGGCACGCATCGTCGCAGATGCCCGCCTGGACGCCTCGGAGCTCTCCGAGGCAGCCGAGATTGAGATCCGCGGGGCGGCAGAGGAGGCGCGTAGCCGAATGCTGGCAGAGATCGCCGAACTGGAACACCAGCGGGACGGTGTTCGCGAGGAGATCGAGGTGACGGCCGCCCATCTAGGGGCTCATCGGACCCGTCTCCAACGGGCGGTGATCGATCTATCGACTTTGATTGAAGAAATCGAGGAGCGCCCGGGCGGCCTGGCGGCTCTGGACGGCCCTGGCCAGACGAGTTCGACGCCGGTACACCGTGAACCCACCTTGCTTCGGACGACGATGCACGACGTCCCGGAAGCTATGGCTGATGAATCTTCCCTGCCCGAGCCAGCCTGGGCGTCCAGCCCGACCGAGGTCGTGCGACCCATTCGGTTGGCGGCGGCACCGGGTGCTTCGGCGATCGACTCCCTAGGGGGCGCTGTCGGAGGAGACGAAGGAGATCTCGAGGCGTTCTTCGCCGACGATGGTTCCTGACGCTGTTTTCCAACGATCCCACCGGGTTCACCGGTGGCCCGATACGCTCCTGCGCCGATCGGGCCGGGCTCGAACTTCGAACCGCCGAGATGTTGGTATTGACGAGATGCCGCCGAGGAGATGACGGTCATGGCTAAGAAGGCCCCAGCCAAGAAGGCCCCAGCCAAGAAGGCCCCAGCCAAGAAGGCCCCAGCCAAGAAGGCCCCAGCCAAGAAGGCCCCAGCCAAGAAGG